>JAHZBS010000039.1 GCA_019423265.1 Clostridiales bacterium | reverse complement strand
GCCAGATTATGGTGGCCAACGTGATTCTCAATCGAGTCCGATCTTCTAAATTTCCGAATTCTGTGGCCGGTGTCGTCTTTGCCCCGGGCCAGTTTACTCCCGTTAGCAGTGGATCTTACGATAGGGCCGTGCCGTCGGCATCTGTTAAGGAAGCTGTCAGCAGAGCGCTGGAAGGGGAAGATTACTCCCAAGGCGCCTTGTATTTTGTCATGTACAATACCAGCAGTTCCTGGTTTCGGAATGCGCTGACCTTTGTGTGCCGGCATGGGGACCACAATTTCTACAAGTAAGAGAGAAAACCACTCCAAAAACGTCGCAAATTTGGGGTGGTTTCTTTTTATGTTTTATGGTATAATATCCACGCAGGCCATGAGCCGCGCGTGAGGCACGTTTAGGAGGAGAGACTATGCAATATAAAAGTACTAGGGGGACAGGGGAAACCGTTTCCCCTTCTTATGCGATTTTACATGGGATTGCCGAGGATGGCGGTCTGTTTGTGCCGGAGGAGATTCCCCGGCTTGCCAAGCCGCTGGAGGAGCTTAGCGCTCTGTCCTATCAGCAGTTGGCCGTGGAGATCATGGGAGTATTTTTGACGGATTTTACCCGTGAAGAGCTGGAAGCCTGTGCGAACGCTGCGTACGATTCAAAGTTTGATACGCCGCAGATTGCGCCCCTGGCCAAGCGTGGGGATCACTATTTTTTGGAGCTATTTCACGGGGCGACGCTGGCTTTTAAGGATATGGCGCTATCCATATTGCCGCATTTGTTGAAGTGTTCAGCCCAGAAGCAGAAGCTGGATAAGAAAATTGTGATCCTGACAGCTACGTCCGGCGACACGGGGAAAGCTGCGCTGGAGGGCTTTGCCAACGTGGAGGGCGTGGAGATCATCGTCTTCTACCCGAAGGATGGGGTCAGCCCTATCCAGAAGCGGCAGATGGTGACACAGAAAGGGGACAATACCCATGTGGTGGCTATCGAGGGCAATTTTGACGACGCGCAGCGCAGTGTCAAGGAGATCTTTACGGACCCAGCTGTGGCTGTGCGGATGCAGGAGGCGGGCTATATGTTTTCCTCCGCCAACTCTATCAACATAGGGCGCCTGGTCCCTCAGGTAGTATACTATTTTGCCGCCTACTTCGCCATGGTGGAGCAGAAGGCCATCGCCATGGGGGCCCCCCTCGACTTCTGCGTACCCACCGGCAATTTTGGCAATATTCTCGCGGCTTACTACGCGAAAGAGATGGGGCTGCCGGTGGGCAAGCTGCTGTGCGCATCGAATTCCAACAATGTGTTGACTGACTTCTTTCAGACGGGTGAGTACAATGCGAACCGTGAGTTTTACCTCACCATGTCGCCATCCATGGATATTTTAGTCTCCAGCAATCTAGAGCGATTGATTTATGAGGTTTGCGGCCGTGACGGCGGCACTGTCGCGGATTTGATGGGGCAGCTTTCTCGAAAGGGGCGGTACAAGGTCGATATGCCGGGACTGCCACAGGTTTTTTGCGGCGGATATGCGTCGGAGGAGGAGACGGCGGCTGCAATCCGCCAGGTGTACACCCATACGGGTTACATCATGGATCCCCATACCGCTGTGGCTTGGAGCGTGAAGGAAAAATACCTTGCCGCCTCACCGTCAGCGACGCCGGTTGTGGTCGTTTCCACCGCCAGTCCTTATAAATTTCCCCAGAGCATTCTGTCAGCGCTTGGGGAAAGGGCTGCGGGGGATTCTGAGCAGGCGATGGTGGAGAGGATCAGCGCTCTCAGCCACACGCCGCTTCCCGCTTCCGTGAAGGAGGTCCTGTCCGCCCCCGTGCGTCACCGCCTGGAATGCGGACGAGATGGGGCGTTGCAGGCTGTGGAATCAATCTTGGGATTGTAGAAGGATCAGTGTATGGATCGCCGTGATTTTTCGTATGAATTGCCGGAAGAGCTGATTGCCCAGACGCCCTTGGCCAATCGGTCGGATTCGCGCCTGCTGACGCTGGATAAGGTGTCGGGCGCTATAGGGCACGATGTTTTTCGCAACATCGGCTCCTATCTGAAAAAGGGCGACTGTTTGGTGCTGAATGATACCAAGGTGTTGCCCGCCAGACTCTTGGGGGTAAAACCGGATACCGGCGCTAAGATTGAGGTGCTGTTGCTTCGCCGTCTCGGGGAGGCAGAGGGATTGGCGGGAGTGTGCTGGGAGGTGTTGGTCCGGCCGGGCAAGAAGGCGAGACCGGGCTGTCGGATTTCCTTTGGCGATGGCCGTTTGCAGGCGGAGGTGCTGAGGGAAGCTCCCGGAGGCAACCGCTTTGTCCGCTTTCACTTTGATGGCATCTTTGAGGAAATTTTGGATGAGCTGGGGCAGATGCCGCTGCCGCCGTATATCCACGAGTCGCTGGAGGATCGAGACCGGTATCAGACGGTCTACGCCAGAGAGGAGGGTTCGGCTGCGGCGCCCACGGCGGGGCTGCATTTTACGAAGGAACTGCTGGCGTCTTTGCAGCGGCAGGGGGTGTACCTGGCCTATGTGACGCTGCACGTGGGGCTGGGGACCTTCCGGCCTGTGAAGGCGGACCGCATCGAGGACCACGAGATGCATTCCGAATACTACTGTATCACCCCGGAGGCTGCGGCGGCCATTATGGAGGCTAAGGCGGCCGGCGGCCGGGTCATAGCGGTGGGGACCACGTCCTGCCGGACGCTGGAGGCCGCCGCCAAGGAGGATGGGACCCTTGAGGCCGGAAGCGGCTGGACAAACATCTTCATATATCCTGGGTATCGGTTTAAGATTCTGGATGGGCTGATCACGAATTTTCATCTTCCGGAATCGACGCTGATTATGCTGGTGAGCGCCCTGGCGGGGCGGGAGCATGTGATGGCGGCCTATGCGGAGGCGGTCCGGGAGCGGTATCGGTTTTTTAGCTTTGGCGATAGCATGGTTGTGATATGAGCGGAGAGCCCGCAAAAGTGCAGTGTTGCTGGGCTTTTGCGGGTTTTTTCGGGCGTTTTTGGGCCCAATAGGGGTAAAAGGCCGTTTTTACCTCAAACTCTTGCAAAAGTTTGAGAGGAAAAATTGTGAATAAATATGCGCAGAAATATTGGCCTATAACTATACTGAAAAGGGCTGGAGGTGCTAAAATGGGCCATGCAATGACTGTAAAGGAAGCGGCAAGGCTGTGGGGGGTCACAGAACGTCGAGTAACTGTCCTATGCAAAGAGGGGCGGATAAAAGGAGCATATAAGAAAGGCCGCAGTTGGGTGATTCCTGCGAAAACCGAAAAACCTACTGACAGTCGGATCAAAACCGGTGCATATAGAAAAACAAAAAGATTGCCTGACTTGCCGCTGCCGGTTGGAATTTCGGATTACCGTCTGGCCTCATCAGAATACTACTACGTCGATAAGACCATGATGATCAAAGATTTTCTGGACGAGCGCCCTATGGTATCGCTGTTTACCCGTCCGCGCCGTTTTGGCAAGACTTTGAATATGGATATGTTTCGCACCTTCTTTGAAAAGACGGACGAAGATACCTCTGTTTATTTCAGAGATAAAAAGATTTGGGCCTGCGGCAAAAAATATCGCGACTATCAGGGCAAATATCCGGTGATTTTTATCACCTTTAAGGATGTGAAACGGAATACCTGGGAGGAGACCTATGATCAGATCTCAATGATTCTGAGGCAGGAGTTTGAACGCCACAGCGAGCTTTTGGAAAGTGAGCAGTGCAGCAAATATGAGAAGGCATACTTTAAAACTGTTTTGGAAGAGGAAGCGGACAGTACGGATATGATGATGTCTCTGCAAAGGCTCTCCCAAATGTTGGACGAGCATTATGGTATCCCGCCGATTATTATTATCGATGAGTATGACACTCCGATCCAGCAGGGGCATATGATGGGCTTTTACGATCAAGTGGTTCTCTTTATGCGCAACCTGTTTTCGGGCGGCTTGAAGGATAACCGGCATCTCTCCTATGGCTTTTTAACAGGTATTCTCCGGGTCGCCAAAGAGAGTATTTTCAGCGGCTTAAACAATTTGAAAGTTAATTCCATATTAGACAACCGATATAGTGAATATTTTGGCTTTACACCGGAAGAGGTAAAAGCCATTGCACGCTATTATGATGTGGAAGAGAAGTACGGGGAAATCTGCGCCTGGTATGACGGGTACCGGTTCGGGGATTCGGAAATATTCAATCCATGGTCTGTCATCAATTATTTTAGCAATGACTGTCAGCCTAAAACATTCTGGCAGTCGACCGGCAGCAATGAGATTATCGGTGAGGTTCTGGCGCATGCGGGAGCAGATATTTATGAGCGCCTCAATGCTTTATTGCAAGGTGAATCTTTCCTAACATATATTGATACTGGTGTCATGTATCCGCAGATTCGAAACAATCCTTCCTCCGTGTACAGTTTTCTGCTGGTTGCCGGCTATCTGAAAGTCGTGAGAATAGAGCCTGCTTTTAGCGGCGATTACATGTGTGAGGTGGCGTTGCCTAACCAGGAGATCGCGTTTGTCTATAACAAAGAGATCCTGCAAAAATTAGCCGATATGATTCCCCAGGCCACTGCGATCTCGATTCAGGAAGCATTATGCTCTAATGATGCACAGAGACTGCAAAAAGAGATACACAAGCTTCTTCTCCAATCGGCAAGCTGTTACGATACGGCCGGGGAAAACTTTTATCATGGTTTTGTCCTGGGGCTTTGCGCTATGATGGATAACCGTTACTATATCAGCTCGAATGGGGAGTCAGGGGAAGGCCGATACGATATCCAGCTATTGCCTAAGTCGGAGAATATGCCAGGCATTCTGATTGAACTAAAGGCGGCCAGGAATTTTTCTGGGGATAAAGTAAAGCAGCTCTCAGAGGCGGCATTGGCACAGATTGAGGACCGCAAGTACGATACCGATATGGCCGCCAAGGGTATTAAAACGATCTTCAAGTACGGGGTTGCCTTCAGCGGAAAACAGGTTGAGGTTGCTGCGGATTCTTTATAAAGTGCTAATGCATTGAAAAATGGACGCTACCATTTTTCAGAAGAGTGTTATTTCTATAGTATCAAACTGTTTTTCGCAAAATATAATGTACCATTCCACGCTGTCAACCGGCGAGAAGTGCAGAGAAGAGCAGGCCGCCCTTGGCTGCCCGCTTTCGCCTCTATCTAAGAAGATTGCAGTTGGACCATCAGCCCCGCCAATGATGCCCATTGCAGCGGGTGACGAGGGCGCCTTTTCTTTTGGCTTGTCGCTTCCTGCACAGTCCATGATTGTCAGACTGCCGTCAGGAATTTCAGGATTGATTGTATAGCTCATGGCCCAAAAATGGGATGGATATTCCCATCGCTCAGAGTCCAGACAACTCTCAGGCAAGATATGCGGCTCCAACTCCTGTACGGTTAGAATATATTCCTTCCCGCTTGCGGGATGAACAAACGCAACGGTATCACCGGCAGCGGCAACCCGAAAATGAGGGCCGGGGATGGATATCGGATGCTGCTCCATCGTAAGCGATAGCGTTTTGATTTTAGGACGATGCTGACCCGCCCAGGGAAAAGCATTCCTGAAAATAACCCACCCATAAGCGGGGTTCAGAGCATAATGTTTAACGACCCATTTTGCTTCCAGGTCGTTCCGCATTCCATCTGGCAAGCAGGGATTGTAGCATACCGAACAGCCATGGGAAGTCAGCAGCTTCCGCCCATTTAATTCCAGTTGGGCGTCAAAGTCCAAGTGCAGCGGACTGTCCAGTTCGATTTCCATCTGTTGCTCCTGCGTGAAATGTTCGCAGGAGTCGTTCTCCTGGCGTAGATCCCATTTCCCCATGAAAGCACGGATTTCCTGTGCCTCGACTCGCATACAGAAGTCGATAACCAGGCCCTTGCCGCAGGAGTAAACTGCCGGGAGCAGCCATTGCCGCCCGGCCCATTCAAATTGTTTCCCGACTGTGATTTCTGTCCCGGCATGGTCTTTTCCAGTATGCCCCCAAAAGCTGCCGTCAAAAAAGACGTTCCATTGAGGGGTAGCCGGCTCGGCCGCAGGGTTCAAAAATCTGCGATACGCATTTGTCATACGGAGATCCTCCATCCAAAGTCAGTTTAGAGAATAACAGACCGGGCGAGATTTACACCCGACATCCCACTGCTGATACGATTTGTATTATATCATCACAATGTCAGCCTGTCCAGAGCGGCCGTCCGCGCCGTCTTTATAGTATTGACAATGCTGCGATCATACGGTAGAATTGACCTATGGCAGGAGTACAGGCATGAGAGCGATGGGAGGCGACGGCATGTTTTCCTTTTTCTTTGAAAGATTGTATCACATTCAGACGATCCAACAGGCGTTTAAGATGATTTGCCTCGACAAGATGCTGTCGGAAGGCTATATCGACATGAGTCTCTACATATTTGGCAGAATAAAAAAAGAAGACATCCGTGGCCGTCTCGCCGCGTCAAAATCTAGATATAAAGTTCTATACGACGGCGCGTATCCCACAGAAGATGCCGCCTTTGACACATGGAAGCAAAAATTGAGAAGCGGCCAAGAGTATGAGGAAAAGGATTCAATGGAGCTGACATATGATGAATCCAGCGCCATCGTCAACTGGGTTTACCGAATCCTAAAGAATGCAGAGGAGAGGGAAGAGTTCACAAGGGAACTTCTCCGCTACATTAAAGATCTGCACAGCATTCAGCGCAATATCTGTATGGCGCAGGGCGTCGTTTACAACAAGGCGAAGGTGGAGATTCAGTTTCTGTCCTCCATTTCCGGGATCAATCAATTTATTGCGTCAACGTTAGCGAAGCGCAGGAAAGACCAACTCTTTTTTCGGGGCCACGCGGATCCCAACTATGTCCTGCTTCCGTCTATCATGAGAACCGTTCGCCTGGAGCAGAATGAGAGCAAAATGTATCACGAGCTGCTCATCAATTGCCCCAATGACTTTGAAAACTGTCATACCCATTTAGAGAGACTGGTTAAGATGCAGCACTACGGGCTGCCGACACGGCTATTGGATATAACGAGAAACCCCTTGGTGGCTCTCTACTTTGCGTGTGAAAGTCAAACTGCGACATACGGCGAGCTGGTGCTGATTTCGGCTGAGAATCATGAGATCAAATACCCCCAGAGCGATACGGTCTCCATACTGGCGAGTTTGCCGGTTTTCTCTTATCCGTTGCAGCGCAAGTTTTGCGATCTGGCGGAGGATGGGACGATTGACAATAAAGAGTTTAATCGCCGTGCAGGGCGCTTGCTCCACGAAGTGCGGCTGGAAAAGCCAGCCTTTCAAGCCGAAATTAACAAAAATGATGTGCTCAATAGCTATATCGTCTATGCCCTTAAAAATAATAATCGCATCGTGAAGCAGGATGGAGCCTTTATCTTGTGTGGCCTGCGCAATTCAACCCACTCCTTAGAAGAATTTCGCTATCGGGAGAACGGCAAAAAGATCATTGCGCTTATAACCAAAAAACAGAAAATTTTGGAGCAGTTGGAGGCCTTTTCCATCAACCGGGCGGCGCTGTTTCCGGAAATTGAATGCGTATCCGAATATATAAAAGATAAGTATTCCAAAATGTAAGAGCTTTCTCACTCGCGAACCGGAGGTCTACCATGAGCGTTACAGTTGCAGATGTCCTGAAGTTGCCTTCCCTCAGATTGGCGACTGTCCTTGGCGGGCATAATGGGCTTAATAAAATCGTGTCGGGAATATCCGTTTTAGAGTCCGTTGACCCGGAGGATCTGAACGACAATATTTTTCAGCGGGGCCAATACGCTGCCAATGAACTGGTGATCACAGGGTTTTTGAACTGCATCGATGATATCGACTTACAGTGTGCAAACATTCAGCGCCTGGCAGAGGGTGGGGAGGTCGGACTCATACTGTTCTATGTGGGCGCATACCTGCCTTTTGTTGACAGGCGGCTAATCGATCTCGCCGATCAATATGATTTTGTTCTCATCCAAATGCCAATCAACAACGTTAAGCTCCGCTACGGAGAGGTTATCAGCGATGTGACCGAGTGCATGTACTGTGACCGGATGAAAGACGAATCCATTGTCGCTGAAATTTTAGCCCGCATGGCAATGCTTCCGGGACATCAGAGAACCATAAGCGCTGTGCTGAAAATGCTCAGCGACAGATTATCGGCGTCAGTGGTTCTGACGGACTCCCTGCTGAATATTCTGGATTTAGCCGCATGGCCAAGAGGACTGGAGGAGACGATTAAGAGTCACTCCAAGGGAATCTTTTATGACTCCTTTAAGAAAGGAGAGACTGAGAATAACCTGCTGCCGGGAGGCCGAATATACCACGAAACGATTTCGCCCACTGTTCATCAGAGGATGGAGCTTTTTTTGATCAAAGAAGGGATACCCTTGAGCCAGACACTGATCGAGCAGGCGGCGGATATTGTCCGGTTAAGCTTTAATATCTGGAGCAAAAGCCACGGCGTCGTCGTCATTTCAGAGCTGATTCGCGCCATCCTACAGGATGATCCAATGAAGATGCGGCGTCTGGCGGATATTTTTCGGATTGATATTTCGACGATACATGTAATGTGGATATTCTCAGGCGAAGCGGCTGGATCCTTACAAATTCTCCGCGAACGGGCAAAGGCCCTACAGGAAGCGCTCAATGGGTGTGCTGACACAGTTTTCTTCGATGTATATGACAACAAGCTGATCCTATTCTCCAGTATCCCGTACTCGATAAAAGTCATTGAAGAGCAGATACAGCCCATCCTTGCGGGGATCCGGGAAAAAGATGATACCGTATCCGCGTTTCGCAGCGGCAACCTACAGACAACAGCCGAAGTGCGGGAGGCATACCTCTGCTATGAAGAGTATCTTGCGGACGCCAAAAAGATCTTTCCAAAGCGCCAGTGGTTTACGCTGGGCGACATTAAATTTGCTAAACAATGCCACGAGACGGTAGACCACGGCGAGAACTATGTGAATACGATGATTACCACGCTTGCGGCATTGCACGCCAGCGATGACGACTGGAATCCAATCGATACGCTAAGCGTGTATCTCCTTGACGCAGATATGAGTGTAACGCGGGCGGCGGAACTGTTATATGTCCACAAGAATACTGTAAAATATCGTCTGAATGTGATAGCGGACCGGTTAGGGTTCCGCCCCAACAAGATGCCTGACAGCATTGCGCTGTACAGTGCGATTGCAGTTCAGCGGCTGCTGCGGTGATGGATTCACAGAGCGCATGTTTTGTCCAAAAGGACAACCTCATGCGCTCTATTTCTTTCCCATCAACCAATTTGGCGGAGGTTAATCCTATGGTACAATATGGATTGTAAAGGTGAAACCCTTTATAATTTGTCGTAAGGAAGTGTTTTTATGGGTAAAAACAATAACTTCGAAGTACGGCCAGAACAGCGGCAGAGCTGGCAGTCGATTGCTGCGATCTGGGCAGGCGGTATGATTTGCGTGCCATGTCTGATGATCGGAGGCGTTCTCTCAGGCGGCGGCCTGTCCATTGTCGAGATCATTGCGTCAATCCTCATTGGCTATGGGTTGATATGCGCATACATGATTTTTATCGGTATGCAGGCCTGCGACACCGGGCTTCCGGTTTCGGTGATGGCGTCGGGAGCCCTCGGCGAAAAAGGGGCCCGATACATCATCAGCATCATACTGACCATTGCCTGCGTTGGGTGGTTTGGCGTCCAATCTGCCACCTGTGGTTCCGCGTTTGCTTCGATGCTGGCAACGATGATGAAGATAGAGGTCACCGATGTAATGAAGGCCGTTTGTTCCATCGTCTGGGGTATCATAATGTTGGCAACGGCATGCGCCGGTTTTAAAGGCCTAAAATGGCTTAACTATATAGCGGTGCCGCTTCTTGTCATTGTCTGCCTCTACGGTTTGATCGCCGGGATCGTCAACAACAACGGCGGTTCCATGATCATGAATTACGCCCCTGAAGTCTCTTCCGGCATGATTTTTGGCATCTCCATGGTGGTGGCATCCTTCGCCCTGGGGGGCGTCATCTCGGCGGACTATTGCCGCTATGCCAAGAGCCGCGGGGACGTTGTCAAATCCTCCATCGTGGGCGTCATTCCGGCTGGGCTGTTTATGCTGCTCACGGGAGCCTTGATGAGCATTGTCACGGGCCAGTACGATATCTCCGCGATTCTCGCATCCCTCGGCGTTCCGATCCTCGGCCTGATTGCGCTGGTTTTGGCAACATGGACGACAAACGTTACGAATGCGTATTCCGGCGGCCTGGCGCTCAGCAATCTCCTGGGGCTGGACGAGAGCAAATTTAAGATTACGACAGGCATTGCCGGGGCAATCGGCACCGTTCTTGCGGCGGTTGGCCTTCTCGACGCATTCCAGGGATTTCTGTCCTTAATGTCCGGATTGATTCCGCCCCTGGCCGGCGTCATCATTGCCGCGTATTGGATTGTGGGAAGAGGAAAAAAAGAGAATTTTAAAGTCAAGGAAGGATTTTCAGCGGCCGGCGTCATTTCATTCATAGTGGGCGCACTGTTCGCCTGTATTACCGGCGGTACCTTTGCAAACTTCCCGGCCTTAGTGAAGGCGGTGCCGATACTTAATGTTCCATTCTTTGTGGGGCCGGTCAACGGGATCCTTCTGTCTCTTGTGCTCTATGTTGTTTTGAACAAGCTTTTCCCCGGAAAAGTTCATGAATAAATCGGTGAGGGGGGTACACTTTGCGCAAAATAGGAATTTCTGAAATAGAAGATATCGCAATGGGCGCGGCGCTCCTAGGTGCAGGAGGCGGCGGCGATCCCTATGTGGGCAAATTGGTGGCAATCGGCGCCGTCAGAGAATGCGGTCCGGTCACCTTGCTGGATCCGGATGAGATACCGGATGATGCCCTGATCATGCCCATCGCCATGATGGGGGCGCCGACGGTTCTCGCGGAAAAAGGAATCGGGGGCAAGGAATATGAGACGCTCCACACGATGGTTTCTCGATTTTTTGGCAGAGAGATCTATGCGTTCATGCCCATCGAGGCCGGCGGCGTAAACTCCATGCTTCCGATTGCAGCGGCCGCTAGGCTTGGACTGCCGCTGGTGGACTGCGATGGAATGGGCCGTGCGTTTCCGGAGTTGCAGATGGTTACGTTCACAATCGGCGGCCTGAAGGCGACGCCCATGGCTTTGACCGATGAAAAAGGAAACAGCGTCATCTTTGATACCATCACAAATAAATGGACGGAGGAGCTGGCAAGGGCGGTTACCATGAGCTGCGGCGGATCGGTTTCGGTCTCGCTCTACACGATGACCGGCGCGCAGATGAAACAGTACGGCGTCAAAAACATCGTGACTCGCAGCCAGAAACTGGGCGCGGCAATCCGCACCGTCAAAAATAGCGCGCCGCTTACGCCGGAGGAACACTTCCTGGAATTTACCGAAGGCTTCAAGCTTTTCAAAGGCAAAATTGCGGATGTCCTGCGGGAGACGCGGGGCGCGTTCAACTTTGGCAAAGTTGTGTTGGAGGGGATAGGCGAATGCAAAGGCCGCCAGGCTTTCGTACAGTTTCAGAACGAAAACCTGCTGGCGTCTGTTGATGGCCAGATTCTCGCCACAACGCCGGATCTGATCTGTCTTGTGGACACCGAGACATTTTGCCCCGTGACGACGGATGCGCTGAAATATGGCAAGCGTGTCATGGTTGTCGGCCTCAAGTGCTTTGAGATGTGGCGTACGCCCGCCGGACTTGAATTGGTAGGTCCGCGCTATTTCGGGTGCGATACAGACTATATTCCCATTGAAAAACGCTGTGAGGGAGGGCTGACAGATGTATAAACTGGGGATCGATGTGGGCGGCACAAACACGGACGCCGTCTTACTCGATGAAAACTTACAAGTCGTTGCCGAGGTTAAGCATCCCACGTCCCGCGACATCTATGAAGGGATTATGGGGGCCATCCGCATTATCCTGGAGCAATCCGGGGTGGACCGGTCGCAGATCGGACAGGCAATGCTCGGTACGACCCAATGTACAAACGCAATTGTAGAGCGAAAACATCTCGCGAAGATTGGGATTGTGCGCATTGGCGCGCCCGCAACATGTGCCATACGGCCGATGGTGGACTGGGCGGAGGATATCCGGCAAATCGCCGTTGGCAATACGATCATCGGCGGCGGATACGAGTATGACGGCAAAGAGATCGCGCCATTGGACGAAGAGGCGGCAAAGGCATTTTTCCTTGCAATGAAAGAAAAAGGCGTAAAGTCCATAGCCATTTCCTGCGCATTCTCCACCGTCCGCAATGAGCATGAGATCCGCGCCGCAGCGCTCTGCCGCGAAATTATGGGGGATGACGTTCACATTTCCATCTCCAGTGAGATCGGCTCTATGGGGCTGATTGAGCGGGAGAATGCCACCATCCTCAACGCGGCCCTGTGGCAAGTTGCGGAGCGTTTTACCGAAGGATTTGCCAAGAGTCTTGCGGACGAGGGCATCGCCAATGCGGATATTTATCTCTCCCAGAACGATGGAACGCTGATGACAATGGAACATGCCCGCCGCTATCCGATTTTGACCGTTGCCTGCGGCCCGACGAATTCCATCCGGGGCGCAAGCTATCTCAGCAATCTACAGAATGCGATTATACTGGACGTCGGGGGAACAACGACAGACTTAGGCGTCATACAGAACGGATTTCCCCGCGAGTCAAGCGTCGCTGTGACCATCGGCGGCGTCCGCACCAATTTCCGCATGCCGGATATCATCTCGATTGGCCTCGGCGGCGGTTCCATTGTGTACCAAAAGGAGGATGGCACGGTCACCGTCGGCCCGGACAGCGTGGGGTACGAGATTGCGAAAAAAGCGCTTGTCTTTGGCGGCGATACCATGACGGCAACCGATATTGCGGTGCGCCTGGGGATGGCGGATATTGGCGACAAGGCGCTTGTCGAAGGGATTCCCCTTGAACTGGCGGCGAAAGCCATGGAGACAATCCGTGAACTTGTCGAAGACGCCATTGACGCCATGAAACTATCCAGCGAAGACAGTGATGTTATTATGGTTGGAGGCGGCTCCATTATTCTGCCGGAGCATTTGGCAGGTGCGGCAGAGATAATTCGGCCAGAGCATTTTGGCTGCGCCAATGCAATCGGGTCCGCAATTTCAAAAGTCAGCGGAAACTATGAGAAGTTAATCAACTATGATGTAGTACCCCGTGAGCAAGCTTTGGCGCAGGCCAAGGCTGAGGCGACGGATCTGGCCGTGGAAGCGGGCGCGATCCGGGAAACGGTGGAGATTATCGAGGTTGAAGATATACCGCTCGCCTATTATCCGGGAAATACAAATCGCGTGAAGATTAAAGCGGCGGGAGATCTGGCTAATTAAACCCATCAAAGGCAAAACCAAGCGCCTCTTTTGAGAGAATATTCTCGAGAAAGAAGGCGCTTTTGCTGTGGGTGACGGGGGCTGGCGGCGAGATCCCATGCCGGCGTCAGAGCAAAAAAATTGGGAAATCAAAGCCGAAGGAATTGACATCAAACACAAGATATGCTATCCTAATAACAGTTCCATAACTATATATGGATTTTTATGGGATCGGTTATACTTTTCCGGAGGGCAGAAGGCTATGAAAATCATTAAGAGAAACGGTTCAGAGGCGGTATTCGATATTACGAAAATCATCGTTGCCATTGGCAAGGCAAATGCCGCCGTTGAAGAGAGTACACGGATGACGCCTGTACAGATTCAGCGCATTGCCGAGAGCGTGGTGTTGAGCTGCCAACAGCTGGGGCGCTCTCCCAGCGTGGAGGAAGTACAGGATATGGTAGAACACCAGATCATGGCCCACGGGGCATTTGAGGTGGCCAAGGCCTATATCACCTACCGGTATACCCGCACACTGGTGCGCCAGTCGAACACCACGGACGACAAGATTTTGAGCTTAATTGAGTGCAATAACGAGGAGGCCAAGCAGGAAAACTCCAATAAGAATCCGGTGGTCAACTCAACCCAGCGCGACTACATGGCGGGCGAAGTGTCGCGGGACATTACCACCCGCATTTTGTTGCCCGCTGATATCGTAGAGGCGCACAATGAGGGGATCATCCATTTCCACGATACCGACTATTATGCCCAACATATGCATAACTGTGATCTAGTCAATCTAGAGGATATGCTGCAAAACGGCACTGTCATCACCGGCACGCTTATTGAGCGCCCCCACAGCTTTTCCACGGCTTGCAATATCGCAACGCAGATCATCGCGCAGGTGGCGTCCAACCAATACGGCGGCCAATCCATCTCGCTGGCGCACCTGGCCCCCTTTGTACAGGTGAGCAGGGAGAAGATTCGGTCCCAGGTGCTGCACGAGATGGAGACCACCGGAGCGGACGTGTCAGAGGATACGGTGCGCATTTTAGTGGAAGAGCGGCTTCGGGAGGAAGTGCGCCGCGGCGTGCAGACCATCCAGTATCAAGTGGTAACGCTGTTGACCACCAACGGACAAGCCCCCTTTGTCACCGTCTTTATGTACTTGGGGGAAGCAAAAAATGAACAGGAAAAACAGGACCTGGCCTTGATCATTGAGGAGGTCTTGGAGCAGCGCTACCTCGGCGTCAAAAATGAAAAAGGGATCTGGGTTACCCCGGCATTCCCTAAGCTGATCTATGTGCTGGAGGAGGACAACATCCACGAGGACGCCCCGTTTTACTACCTGACGAAGTTGGCGGCCAAATGTACGGCCAAGCGTCTGGTGCCGGATTATATCTCGGAAAAGAAGATGAAAGAGCTGAAAGAGGGGAACTGCTTCCCCGTGATGGGCTGCCGCAGCGCCTTGTCGCCCTGGAAAGATGAAAACGGCCAGTATAAGTTCTATGGTCGGTTCAATCAGGGGGTCGTGACGCTGAACCTGGTGGACATCGCCCTATCCTCCGGCGGAAATTTGGAGAGATTTTGGAAGATCTTTGACGAGAGGCTGGATCTCTGCTACCGGGCGCTCATGTGCCGGCACGAGCGGCTTAAGGGGACTCTGTCCGATGCGGCGCCCATCCTCTGGCAGTACGGCGCGTGTGCGCGGCTGAAAAAGGGGGAGCCCATCGACAAATTATTGGTCGGCGGGTATTCGACCATCTCCCTCGGCTATGCCGGTCTGTGCGAATGTGTCCGGTATATGACCGGAAAATCTCATACCGATCCTTCCGCCACGCCTTTTGCGCTGGATGTGATGAAATATATGAATGCGGCGTGCGAGCGCTGGAAGGCGGAGACCTCCATCGGCTTTGGGATCTATGGGACACCGCTGGAATCGACCACCTATAAATTTGCAAAATGTCTGCAGCGCAGGTTTGGCGTGATTCCGGGTGTGACGGACAAAGGGTATATCACAAACAGCTATCACGTCCATGTGACGGAGGAGATTGACGCCT
>JAHZBS010000383.1 GCA_019423265.1 Clostridiales bacterium | reverse complement strand
ATCATTTCCTCCTGGGAGATTGGCTCCTCTCGAAATTTTCGGATCGTTAAAATTGGCCCATTCAAAGCGATCGGCCCTAAAACTGCATTCACTCGGGATCCATCGGGCAGGCGGGCATCGACAATGGGATGCGCCTCATTGATCGTCCGATTGACGGCGCCGACAATCTGTTGAATAACATCTTCCAATCGCTGCTTGGATTCAAATCGCTCTCGGCTCCTCTCAAGTTTTCCCATCCGCTCGACAAAAATATGATCCGGCCCGTTCACCATAATCTCTGTAATGCTCTCATCCTCCAGCATGGGTTGTAAAATATCCAGCCGCCGAAGCGCATAAAATACTTTTTGCCCTAGGAGCTTTCGCACCTTCACGTCGATATAGCGCCTTTTGGATTCCTGGGCTAGTACCTCGAAAATAACCGTCCGAATCTCTTCGTCCGTATACGTGGTCTGTAGGTGAATGCTGGCACGCACCTTCTCCTTGATCTCCTGATATAATTGTATTCCAAGGTCATCGGCTGCCAAAACAGACAGCCTCCTCCGCCAGCGCGCCCATCATCTCATAGAAATCTGTATGGCGCTTGAACTCCAGGATACCATCGTGCTCTTGAAACAAGTCCTCGATCATGGGAAGAGGATTCCCCACTTGTCTTTGATATTCCCCCAACTCCGGCAATCCGGCTCCCCTGCCGACAGGCAGAATGGTGCAAGATTTTCCCAAAATATCTCGCTCCAACCCCTGCACACGTAAACTGTCAAAAAAATCTTGAAATTTTAGCCGTCCCTGGGCCGACGCATGTAAGAGAAGAAATTTGCCATCGCTGTTCTTCATAAATGTCTGATTCACGCTGTGGAAAGCTGTGTTCATGTCGCAGATGATCCATTGAAAGTAGGTTCGCAGAAGTTGGATGAGCGCTTCGGCCTCTTGGGTGTCCAGTACGTTCAGATCCTCAAAGGATGTACAGGGCTTTATAAACAAAACACCGTTAGCCTGCTTCTCAGCCAATTCCATCAAATATCCCTCCAGTTTGTCCGAATTCTTATCCTCCAATAGCATGCAGTATAAAAAATCAGATAGATTGTAAGGACTCCGGTTGTGAAAAAACATCTTCCAGTCGGCCGCCCCCTCAAGATTCAGGTATAAAACCTTGTCCTCCGGATGCGCTGCCGCCAAACATTCCGCCAGGGCCATGGAAAAGGTAGTCTTTCCACAGCCGCCAATGGGGGAATACACGCAAATCAGCCTGCCCTCACCCCAATTCTGATGGGGGATAGGCGCGCGCGGCGCATACTCCTCCTCCGGCGTCTCTGCCACAAAACAATACTCTCGCTCAGATTCACACTGCGACACCCCCTGCTTTTTCCCGTGTGCGGCCCCCTCTGTCCTTGCCATGATTTCTAAAAGCTGCTGCGCGATCCTGTGCCCTGACTGATACGGATTGATCCACTCCCCTTTCCACCCGCTCTTCCGATAGGCGTATTCCTGCAGCATGACAATGGGGAATGCGTCGAACTCGGCTTTTT
>JAHZBS010000382.1 GCA_019423265.1 Clostridiales bacterium | reverse complement strand
ATAGTCCAGCGTCTCTCCGAGAAAATTCGAAAACTTAATTCCATTTTCCAGGTCCACGCCCAGCTGCCGCAGGCAATAGTCTCGCCCATAATTTCCAGGCGACAGCAGAATCCGGGCGCTGTCCCTGGTCTTGGCTTTGCGCACGCATATCTGGATGGTCTCCACCAGCGCCTGTTCGCTCATGGGCTCTACTATGCCTGTCGTGCCGAGGATGGAGATTCCCCCTACAATTCCCAGTCTAGGATTGAAAGTCTGCTTTGCGATCTCTTCCCCTCCGGGCGCTGATATCTCCACCTGCAGTCCGCCCCGGTAGGAATGTTGCTCGCAGACAGCCCTGACATTCTGACAGATCATTCTGCGCGGAACCGGGTTGATGGCAGGCTCTCCCGGCGCACACGGAAGTCCCCCACCCGTCACGACTCCGACTCCAACTCCCGCCGTCAGCGTGATCTCCTGATTCGCTTCCCTCCGCACCGCGGCAAAGATGGCCAGGCCATTGGTTACGTCCGGATCATCGCCCGCATCTTTTGTTACACTGCAGCGGGCCCAGTCTTCCTGTATTTCGGCGTTTTCGATGTCGAAGGAGGCATATTGACCGCCGGGCAGCTCGATGGAGACCGTATAGACTCTTTTCCCGCTCAACAGCATCTGGGCGGCGGCGGCCGCGGCGGCCGTGGCACAGCTTCCCGTCGTATATCCGCAGCGCAGCTCTCTGCCATTTTTCACCCGCATCCCACCCTCTCGGTCCGTCCCGTTCATCGCGCTCTTATAACTCCTCTCCTGTTCTCCGGCTCCTTCCAATGGCCGGAGAGTACTCCCGCTTTCCCGCAATTAAAAGCTCTGACGCTTTCCTCGCGTCAGAGCCTACACCATACATGGATTTAAGAACGAAAAACTGCCTCGCATTATAGCCATGCTATCTCCAGATTCACGCAGAAAACGTATCGAAGGAATGCCGCGGTCCAGCGGCACTTCCAGCTCTTCATCCTATGATACTGGAAAATCGATGTCTCGTCAACTCTCTGCGGTGAAATGCGCAAAAAATTACAAAGAATCGCGGATTATGCCGTCTCGATTCTACTCTGGTCCTGCAAGTTCAGCTTCTCAATGGCCTGCTCCCGCATGACATACTTTAGTATTTTTCCAGCGGCATTCATGGGAAAACTGTCGACAAAATCTACGTACTGAGGCACTTTATGCTTTGCCATATGCCGCTCTACGAAGGTCTTGATCTCTTCCTCCGTCATGGATTCCCCGTCCTTCAGGATAATGCACGCCATAACCGCTTCGCCGTACTGCTTATCGGGCACGCCGATCACTTGCACATCGGATACCTTCGGGTGTGTGTAGATGAAATCTTCGATTTCCTTTGGGTAGAGATTCTCACCGCCTCGAATGATCATATCTTTGATGCGCCCTGTGATCTTATAATTGCCATTTTCATCCCGCCTTGCCAGATCCCCGGTATGCAGCCAACCATCCTTGTCAATGGCCGCAGCGGTGGCTTCCGCCATTTTATAGTACCCCTTCATAATATTGTAGCCCTTGGCAACAAACTCTCCGTCCACATTGTC
>JAHZBS010000381.1 GCA_019423265.1 Clostridiales bacterium | reverse complement strand
AGAACGCGCTCCAAGGCGGGGTCATCCCGGCGGATATACTCATAGTACACGTCGATGAGCTGTCCGCCGTCAAAAGCGTCGTCGCGCCGGGTTCCTAAGAACTGCTCCACTGTTTTCAGCTTGCAGTTGGCCCAGCCAAAAAATTGGGCGTAGGGGCGATACTGCTTCAGGAGGTCCAGGGAGCCGAAGGAAAGAAAGTCACAGGGGATATGCAAGGTTCTCATGCGGCTTTCCAGGAATGCGAGGTCAAACATATCTCCATTGTAGGTGATGCACAGGGAAAAATCCTGCATCCGCTCTGTGTAGGATGTCAACAATGCCGGCTCATCTTGCAGCGAGGAGGCTAAATGCTGTTCTATGTAAAAGGATTGGTTTTCGTAGTACAGATATCCGATGAGGTATACGCTGTCATAGGTGCGGTTGAAGCCGGTGGTTTCGATATCGAGGAACACGCTTTGTTCCAGAGGGCCTAGCGTCAGCAGCTGGGCCTTTATGCTTTCCGTCTCGTTGGACGATAGGGAGAGCTGAGTCTTCAAAATTTTCATGATCTCCTCCTAACTACAATTGGATCCCTGCTGTCGCTTTGTAGGGCAGACAATCTCAGATCGTAAAACTGCCGTACCCACAGTGGATATTCGGCATAGGCGCCTCCACCGGCAATCTGTCTCAGAGTTCTTTTGCCAACACGCCGGTCCAGAATGGCCAGTATCTTAATTATAAAATTGTCTGATTGTAGAGCCTTTTGGATCGGCAGGTCGAGAAATTGGAGCGCCGCCGACAAAAAATCCATTTCACAGTACGTGCATTCCTCGTCCCATTTGGGCTTCATGATGGCTTCGATGCCGTCCCAGGAGAGGTGAGGATTTTCTTCGTATAGCGCTGAGGCATGGCATTCCTGGCGGTACATCTCCACCCATGAAAAACATACGAGCTCTTTTCCATTTAGCAGGATCGACGCTCTGCCATATGAATTGTGGACCTGGTGGTAGCGGGTTAGAAAATATTGGATTTGCCCTTTTAATGTATCGCAAAGCCTCTGATTCAACATTTTATTAAGATTCGACCATGACTTATAGTGTTCCATCGCGCTGCCCCCTCTTCATAGATAGTATACCACAGGCTTCCGCCGATTTCAACGCAGTTTGAGGGCGAAAAGAGTCAGCATCTGTCATAAAATCCAAATTCTGGGGTTGCGCGGACACTGAATTTTATGCTACAATATACCTGCTATTGTAGTATCTGTAGGGGAGTCCGCCGCAAGGCTATATAGAGCCGGCGCTGCCGGCGGGGAGGTTACCATGTCCAAGGAACAAAACACAAAGGGTTCCACCGATCCCGGAGCGGAGGAATCCGCTCGGCAGAGAGCCATTATACAGGAGCTGCGGGATGAATTTACCGATAAAGGGTGGAAAAAGACATACTGGATCACGACACTGGGCTGCCAGATGAACGCCAGGGATTCGGAGAAGCTGTCCGGCATCCTGGAGGAGATCGGCTACCGCAGGAGCGAGGCGGAGGAGAGCGCAGACCTGGTTATCTACAATACGTGTTGTGTGCGGGAGAATGCGGAACAAAAGGTGTACGGGCGGTTAGGATATCTCAAGAATTATAAAAAGCGCCGCCCCGAGATGAAGATCGCGCTCTGCGGCTGCATGATGCAGGAGAATCTTGTGCTGGAAAAGCTGAAAAAATCCTATCC
>JAHZBS010000380.1 GCA_019423265.1 Clostridiales bacterium | reverse complement strand
CATAGTACCGGCTGTGCTCCATCAGATAGAAGAGCATGGCGAAGGTGTGCTGTGCCACGCTTTCCGTGGAATAGCCTTTAATATTGCACACTGCGATTCCCAGTCGAGCCGCCGCCTGCAAATCGATATTGTTAGTTCCCGTGGCCGTCACACAGATCAGCTCCAGCTGCGGAAGTGAACGCATCTCCCTCTCTGTAAACACGACTTTATTGCATATGACCACATTGCATCCCGCCGCTCTCTCCAACACCTGCTCCGGCCTGGTAAACGGGTAGATGGTGACTTGCCCGAAGCGCTCAAAGCAAGTCAGGTCCAGATCGCTGCCCAGTGTCTTTGCGTCTAAGAGGACAATTTTATTCATGTTCTTCGTACCCTTTCCGATTGATCCGATTGATATTGTTTGCCAAATACGCGGCGCCAAACCCATTGTCGATGTTGACAACGCCGATCCCGGCGGCACAGCTGTTCAGCATGGTCAACAGAGCCGAGAGTCCGTGAAAACTGCTGCCGTACCCGACGCTGGTGGGAACCGCAATCAGCGGTTTGTCCACCAGCCCGCCCAGCACACTCGCCAGCGCACCCTCCATGCCCGCCACTGCGATGATCACATTTGCCTTTCGAATCTGGTCCAGGCGGGCGAACAGCCGATGGATTCCTGCAACCCCCACATCGTAGATTCGCTCTACCTGATTGCCCAGAACTTCTGCCGTGACCGCCGCCTCCTCGGCCACAGGGATATCCGCGGATCCGGCGGTCACGACGGCGATCCCTCCTGGGATCTTCTGAATCTCTCTCCTCTTGACGACGGCGATCCGCGCTTGATCGTAGTACACCGCTTCATCTGTGACGTCCCGAATTGCCTCAAATACATCCCGCCCCGCACGGGTGGCCATAATGTTTTCCTCTCTGTAATCCAGCATATGCCGGACTATCCCCTGGATATGCTCCAGCGACTTTCCCTCACAGTAGATGACCTCCGGGGAGCCGGACCGGACGGCCCGGTGGTTGTCAATCTTCGCATATCCCAGGTCTGTGAACGGAAGAGTCTTCAGCTGAGAAACAGCCTCCTCGACGCTGACCTCTCCCTCTTTTACTTTAGCCAACAAAGCCGCCAGTGTCTCCTCATTCATCGTCCCCAAGCCTCTCCCTTCCATTTGTTCCATTGTATGACCATTAATACCCGCGTTCCAGAATCGGCTTCAAAAATTGACCGGTATAGGAGCCCTGTACCTGTGCGATCTCCTCAGGGGTCCCGAATGCGATAACCTGGCCACCGCGGTCTCCCCCCTCCGGCCCCAGATCGATGAGGTAATCCGCCGTTTTGATCACATCCAGATTGTGTTCAATCACCAGCACTGTATTGCCGCCTTCCACCAATTTTTGAAGGATATGGACTAATTTATGGACATCGGCAAAGTGCAGCCCCGTCGTCGGCTCATCCAGAATATAGATCGTCCTGCCGGTGCTGCGCCGGGAAAGTTCCGTGGCTAGCTTAACCCGCTGCGCCTCCCCGCCGGACAGGGTTGTGGAGGGCTGCCCTAATTTGATATAGGATAGTCCCACGTCATAGAGCGTCTGGATCTTCGACTGGATCCTCGGCACATTCTCAAAAAAGCTCAGCGCCTCCTCCACCGTCATATCCAGCACATCGGCGATGGATTTATCCTTGTATTTAACCTCCAAGGTCTCCCGGTTATAGCGTTTGCCGTG
>JAHZBS010000038.1 GCA_019423265.1 Clostridiales bacterium | reverse complement strand
ATCCCATGCCAGACCGCTCCAGTTCAGGTTTTGAGGTGTAGAGTGGTTCCATGGCTAGCTCCACGTCCGGGATCCCTTTCCCGTGATCCTCCACCGTAATGGAGGCGGTCTGGCCATCCAGCGTACACGCGACGTAGATGACGCCATCCTCATTCTCATATCCGTGAATGATGGCGTTGGTCACCGCCTCGGAGACCGCGGTTTTGACATCTTCAAGCTCTTCAAGGGTTGGATCTAACTGCGTGATAAACGCAGAAACCGCTACGCGCGCAAAGGCTTCGTTTTCGGACCGGCTGGTGAATTCCACCTTCATATAATTTTGTCTGATCATCTGTGTATCCTCCTTAGAGCAACCCTAAAGCGCTTGGTATATCCGGCGCTTTTTTTAGTATTTTATACAAGCCTGACAGGGCAAAGATCCGGTCCAGTTGCGGAGAGATATGCGTCAAGATTACTTGCCCGCCGAGAAGCGAAGCTTTTTTGTACCGGCCCATGATCAAACCGATACCGGAGCTATCCATGAAATCAATTTTATGAAAGTCAAAGATAATATGGAGTGCTCCTTGCTGGTTATATTCATCGTCAATAATATGGCGTGCGCTTTCACAAGTATGATGATCCAATTCGCCTGTAATGGAGACGATGAGGCAAAGACCCTCACGCCGGCACTGTACATTCATATAGACCCTCCTATGCAATGGAAAAATATACCATAATTGTAATCGATTTAGGACAAACTTTCAACACAAAACTTTCGACAGGGGAAATCGACATAAAAGAACGCCCTACTTTTACCAGTTATATTTTGCCGGAAATGGCGGAAAATACAGACGTAAAGGATTAACAAAAAAGGGGTTTTTTCTATGAAAAAAGTTTTCCTATATATGCATCGCATCCTTCTGTTCACGGCCATAGCCGCATTAGCGCTCCTTATCGTCTTTGGGATCTGGCAGGACGTGCAGGCGGGGCGCAGCGGCGGTGAGGAATTCCAGCCGCAAAAGGGTCAATTTGTAATACAAATGCAGGAGCAGGAGGTACAGTATGCCGCAAACGCAGACAATCTTTGTGAAGGCTAAAAAACAGGCCAAAATCGTTAAGAAACGGCAGGTCACAGTTAGCGATGTGGCGGATCTGGAGGGCGATCCCGTCCTGGTCAGCAAGATCAAGGACCTGACGGTAACGCAGCTAAAAACCAAGGAGAAGCATACGGTTCTGATTACGATCCTGGATATCGCCAAAACCATTCGCCAGAATACAGAGAATGTGTCCGTGGTCAGTGTGGGGGCCAGCGATACCATCATCTCCTATAAACCGGATGCGCAGCGCCCGGGTCCTGTGTTTGAGGCGGTCAAGGTTATATTTGTGTGTTTTATACTCTTTTTTGGAGCTGCACTGGCCATTATGACCTTTCACACGGATGCGGCTGTGCCTGACGTCTTCGTCCAGGTCAATAAAATATTTACCGGGGAAGAGGTGACACGCCCCGTTTTGCTGATCGCGTCCTACGCCGTTGGAATCGCCGTGGGGATTATTGTATTCTTTAATCATTTTTCTAAGAAAAAAATTACCGACGATCCGACGCCGGTGGAGGTGGAGTTTGCCGCCTACCAGAAACAGGTTGACGACTGTATGGTGGATATTCTCAGCGATCAGGACGATTTTGGCCAGGGGATTACCGGCCGGGACAGTGAAAAGGTGGATGAGAAATGATGGGTTTTTTCAGTGTCGCGGCGAGAATTCTCATCGGATTTGCCAGTGGCCTCGTGATCTCCGGCGGTGTGTTTGCTTTTATCGTCATTATCGGGATCGTCCCCAGGCTAGCGCAGAAGACAAGAACGGGCCGGTACATTTATCTATATGAAGATATGATTTCCTTAGGCGGAATTGCGGGAACCCTGACCATGCTCTTTGATGTGTCGATTCCCATATCGCAGGTTGGCAACATCCTGAGCGGCTTCTTTTACGGGATTTTCGTCGGCACGCTGGCTATCTCCATCGCAGAGGTATTGGACGTGATCCCCATTCTCTGCAAGAGGGTTCAGCTTACAAAGAAAATCTCGTATCTTATGCTCATGCTGGCGCTGGGCAAATGTGCCGGCGCCTTGGTGTACTTCTTCGTTCCGGGATTTATGCAGCTCAAATAAAAAGTCTATGAGTTTAGAAGAGGAGAATCAAAATGGATATTACGATGGAGCAAAAAAAACAGTATCAAAAGAGGGTGGAGCAGGTCTGCCCCCAGACCAATCTATTGACAGGATGTCTGAAAGCCTTTGTAGTGGGCGGATTGATCTGTGTGCTTGGACAGATGATTAATACCTGGATCATGAATTTTGGCGCGGACCGGCAGTTGGCAGCCACGTGGACGAGTATCTCCATGATCTTTCTCGGATCCTTTCTCACGGGAGCCGGATGGTACGATAACCTGGGAAAATTTGCGGGCGCCGGGTCCATCATTCCCATTACGGGCTTTGCCAATGGAATTGTATCCTCGGCTATTGAATTTAAGAAAGAGGGATTCATCCTCGGCCTGGGCGCGAAGATGTTTACCATCGCGGGACCTGTGTTGGTCTACGGGGTTTTGGCTTCCGCGATTGTGGGACTGATTTCATATTTTGTAGGATAGGAGGCGAGAGACAATGGGGAAACATGTTGGGACACAGACGGTGGTGTTTGATCGACCTCCGGTGATCGTGTCGGGTGCTAGCGTCGTGGGACCGAAAGAAGGGCAGGGGCCGCTTGCATCCTATTTCGACGAGATCTGGAAGGACGAGATGGACGGTGAGAAGTCCTGGGAGAAGGCGGAGAGCAAGCTTATGAAACGCGCCATCACCCTTGCCATTGAAAAGGCAGGGCTGAAAGAGGAGAACATTCAGTATATTTTGGCTGGGGACTTGCTGAATCAGCTGACAGCCTCGCATTTTGCTATCCGCGATTTCTCGATTCCTTTTTTGGGGATGTACGGAGCATGCTCCACCATGGGACTCTCCATGGAGGTTGGCGCCATGCTGCTTGACGGAGGATTTGCCGATTATGTGGCGGTCTCCGCCTCCAGCCATTTCTGTACGTCGGAAAAACAATTCCGAATGCCGCTGAACTACGGAAGCCAGAGGCCCCTCTATGCAACTTGGACCGTGACGGGAAGCGGCAGCCTCGTTCTAGGGGCCAATGGAGAGGGGCCGCGTATTACGGCGGCTACAGCGGGGAAGATCGTGGACTACGGGATCAAGGATGCGTTCAACATGGGGGGAGCCATGGCGCCGGCGGCGGCCGACGTTATGAAGGCTCACTTCCAAGATCTGAACCGGGGTCCCGATTACTATGATCTGATTATCACCGGAGACCTGGGATACTACGGGACCCAGCTGACCCGGGAGCTGCTTGAAAAAGATGGGTTCCTGCTGGATGAGCGGTATACAGACTGTGGAATCCAGATTTATGATAAGGAAGCGCAGGATACCCATGGGGGCGGAAGCGGCTGTGGCTGCTCCGCTGTCACCATGGCAGGATATCTGCTATCGGAGATCCAAAAGGGGGCGTTTCATCGAGTGCTGTTGATCCCGACCGGCGCGCTGCTAAGCCCTCTGAGCACTCAGCAGGGGGAGAGCATCCCCTGCGTAGCGCACGCCGTTGTCATTGAGAAGGAATAGGAGGAGTTTGCGGTGGAGTTTGTAAAAGCATTTATCGTAGGAGGACTCATTTGTGTGGTGGGACAGATTTTGTTACAGCGCACGAAGCTGACGCCGGCTAGAATCGTCGTCATTTTCGTTGTGGCAGGGGCTATCCTGACGGGACTGGGCCTGTATCAACCCTTGGTTGATTTCGCGGGAGCCGGCGCCACCATTCCCCTGACGGGCTTTGGCTATACCCTGGCCAAGGGCGCCATGGAAGAGGTGCAAAGTTCCGGCATACTGGGCGTATTTACGGGACCTTTTAAGGCGGCAGCCGGCGGCGTCGGCGCTGCCATCCTATTTGGATATTTGGCGTCTGTATTATTTAATCCCCAATCAAAAAAATAGAGCGGCAAAGCTCCATTATGGATGGAGCTTTTGTTTTGCAATTTTTTAATCTTTATATTGACGTTACACCCAAAAGCTGATACCATAAATTTATAAAATGGATTTAAGAAAGGGGTAGCCGGGTGTTTTATACAGAGGAAAAGTTTGCATGTCGGGTAAGGGAATTGGAAGATCGCCGGTACGTGGATATGGTCAGTATCGCGCCGTTGACGGCCATGGAGGGGACGTTGGGGGTTGATGCGGTGTACTGTTCCATGCCTGACCACATCCAAGGTGGAACGCTGAATGTGGGAGACGATTTTCAAGGCCGCGACCGCTATCTGTGGGTGCAAAAGAAGGTGGTTATGCCACAGGCCCGCGAGGGGTATGAAGTCGTGGGGCGGTTCGATTTCGGGAAGACAGGGGGTGGGCATAACAGTGGGTTTGAAGCGCTGCTCTATGTCGATGGCCACCCGTATCAGGGGGTCGATACGAATCATCCTGACGTTGTATTCCAGAGCTATCAAGGTCAGGAGACGGAACTAACCTTTATGCTGTGGACCGGACTTGAAGGAGGGGGGCCCAGGAGGGAACAGCGTCATCGGGTTTCGCAGGCGGAGATCGGCTATCTCCACAAGGCGGCGGATCAGTTTTATTATTACGCGAAAGCGGTTGCGGAGACCATTGGGCTGCTGGAAAAAGACCGCTGTGAGCGCTATGAATTGATGCAGGCGCTGGATAAGGCTCTTTTGGAGATCAATTGGGACGCGGATGCTTTTCACCGCACGGTGGAGGATGCCCTGACAGTCCTGCTGGAGGAACTTGGAAGGCTGGAAAAGCGGAGCGATATCACCGTTCACTGTGTGGGGCACACGCATATTGATGTGGCGTGGCTGTGGAGACTGAAGCACACGAGAGAAAAAGCGATGCGTTCCTTTAGCACGGTTCTTCGGCTGATGGAGGAATTTGACGAGTATATATTTCTCCAGACGCAGCCACAGCTGTACCGGTATATCCAGGAAGACTGCCCGGAGCTCTTTGCTAAGATCCGGGAAAAGGTGAGAGAGGGAAGATGGGAAGCGGACGGAGGCATGTGGCTGGAAGCGGATTGCAATGTCACGTCCGGAGAAAGCCTTGCCAGACAGTTTCAGCACGGAATTCGATATCTCAAGAATGAAATGGGCGTCACCTGTCAGTATCTTTGGCTTCCGGATGTCTTTGGCTACAGCTGGGCTCTGCCACAGATTATGAAGCTCTGCGGGCTTAAAACCTTCATGACGACGAAAATCAGCTGGAATCAGTTCAACACCATTCCTAACGATTTATTTTGGTGGCGTGGGATGGATGGCTCGGAGGTTCTGACGTATTTTATCGAGGTGCCCGGCGAAGGCGCTAGCTTTGACAACCGGTACTCTACCTACAATGGCTATCTGAATCCTCACAGCGTAATAGGCAGCTGGAAGAAATTCAAGAATAAGGAGATCAGCCATGATACGCTGATCTCCTACGGATACGGTGACGGCGGCGGCGGTGTCAACCGCGATATGTTGAAGATGCGCCGTGCCATGGATGCGATCCCCGGGCTGCCCCATGTAAAGACCGGGACGGCGGCTGAATTTTTCGATGGGATACACCGGGATGCCAGCGCCGCAGGGACGGAGGTGGCGACATGGGACGGCGAGCTGTATTTAGAGTACCACCGCGGTACCTATACGACCCAGGCGCACAACAAAAAGATGAATCGCCTATTGGAATTCAAGCTTGCCCAAGCGGAATGGCTGTCCTCTATGGCGTATCTCTCGGGCGGCATCTATGAAGGCGGGGCGCTGTATGATTGCTGGGAAACTGTGCTTAGAAATCAATTTCATGATATCATCCCGGGTTCGTCCATCCGCGAAGTGTATGAGGACAGCGCGAAGGAGTATGCGGCTACATTGGGGCAGGTGGAGCGCATCGAGGCGGAGGCGCTGAACCGCTTATCCCGGGCGGATGAGCGGGCAGTTACGGTGTATAATTTTTCCAGCTTCCCGCGGAAGGATAGGGTGCGGCTTCCTGTCTCTGAAGGGTTTGAGAAGTATACCAATGCACAGGGACAAGCGCTTGAGGCACAGGTGGCCGATGGATTTGCAGAAGTTTTAGTTCAGATCAAACCTCTCTCCTGTGAAACAATCTATTGTGCCTTTGGGCAGGCCCAGAAGGATGCTGATTGGGTATCCGTGGATTTGAGTGCGAGGACACTGGAGACCCCCTACTATGCCATCGCTTGGACAGAAAATGGCGCCCTGAGCCGGATATATGACAGAGAGCAAGACCGCCAGATCTTAGCGGAAGGTGGCCGTGGGAATATTCTTGAAATTTTCGAGGATAAGCCCATGGCCCACGATGCCTGGGATATTGATATTTTTTACACACAGAAGAGGGAAGAGGCGGCTTTGGTCGAGCCGGCGCACCTAGTCGAGAGTGGACCTTTGAAGGCGGTGCTGGGGATGGCGTACCGCTACAACCGCTCTACAATCTGTCAGAGGATGGTGGTGTACAGGGATAGTCGCCGTATCGACTTTGAAACGCAGGTGGATTGGCATGAAGACCATAGGCTGTTGAAGGTCGCCTTTGAGACGAATATCCGCAGCACGAAGGCCACGTATGACATCCAGTACGGCCATGTAGAGCGGCCGACACACTTTAACACCAGTTGGGATTGGGCGCGGTTTGAGGTGGTCGGCCATAAATGGGCCGATCTGTCAGAGGCAGGGTACGGCGTCAGCCTTCTGAACGACTGCAAATATGGGTACAATATTAAGGATCGCACTGTGAAACTGTCACTGCTGAAGAGTTCTAAGAGTCCTGACACGGAGGCGGATATGGGAGTTCACTCTTTTACCTATTCCCTATATCCCCATGTAGGGGGCCTTCTGGATGGCGGGACCATAGAGGAAGGCACCGCGCTGAATCTCCCCCTGATATGGGCAGAGGGCGGGTCGGTAGCCGCGGGACGGCAGCTCTTCGCCCTATCGTCAAATCAGATCTGCATCGATGCGGTAAAAAAGGCGGAAGACGAGGATTGCCTTGTGCTGCGAGTCCACGAGTGCCATGGCGGAAGGGCGCCGGTGACGATCACTTCGGATTTTGGAATTCAGGCCTTTGCGCTGTGCAATATTCTGGAGGAGGAACAGGAGGCGTGGCAAACGGGAGATCGAATCCAGACAGTGCTCAAGCCCTTTGAGATCCGCAATTATAAAGTCAAATTTTCGCAGATGAAATCTGCCAGATAGCGAAGCGGGCCTGTCACAAGTTCCTCTTCTGGCTCATACACTAGTAGAGAGAAAGGAGAGGACGAAACATGATGCATCATCAATGCGAATTCAGTCAAGTGACCAAGAAGTATCTTACCTGTTTCTATGAGATCCTGGACGAAATGGTTCGCGGGATGACGGATGCGAAGCTGGAGAATAGCATTTCCCACAATTTCATTGTCCAGATGGTTCCCCACCATAAAGCGGCCATCGATATGTCATACAATATCCTACAGTATACAACCTTTGTCCCCTTGCAGAACATCGCCACCAATATTATAGCCGAACAGATGCGCAGTATTGAGAATATGATGTGTGTGCTGGATCGGTGTAGCGAACTGTGTAGTTCGGAACAGGATCTGCGTCTCTACCAGCGCCGATTTGACCAGATTGCTGAGACCATGTTTTGCGAGATGCGGACAGCCGGCGCAACGAATGATATCAATGCCAATTTTATGCGGGAAATGATTCCCCACCACCGGGGCGCACTTCGAATGTGCGAAAATGCCCTGCGGTTCTCCATCTGCCCGGAGCTTGATCCAATTATTCAGGCGATTCTCGTATCCCAGCGCGCCGGGATACGGGAGATGGAACGCTTGCTGCGGTGCCTTGGCGCCTGCGCCTGAGCTTAACAAAGAGAACGCCAGCCGTCCGAAGACGTTGGCGTTCTTTTTTACGGCCGGGATTCCTCATTCGGAGAAGAGGAATCGGAGTAATTCGGCGTGGAATTGGAGTTTGATGTGGAAGATGAGGTATTCGGATCGGAGCTGGAATTGCTTTCACTAGTCCACCACGGCGGCAGGAAGGGGATGTCCAGGATGTTGCTGCTGTTATTCTGCTGCTCATACCACTCCTTCGTGTGGATATTGCATTTGGTATCGGAGGAGGAATCATCGGGGGTCTGTCCGGCCGGGAGCTCGTCGGCAAAATCCTGGATCTTGTCGTAGTCCTCCGGACTTATGGATTCCAGCTGCTCCGCGGTCCGTTGGATGAAGATTTTCGTCTCGATCAGGTCGTCCGGACAGTATTCCGTTGGCGGCAAGCCGCTCTCCTTGCAGACCGTGACCGCCACATGGGTCTCGCAGTGATCCGTAGGCACGGTGCCGCTGATAAAATACTCAGAATAGGCGCAACCGGCCTCCTCGCAGAGTTCAGTTGCCAGCAAACCGGATTTTTTGCAGACCTTGGCCTGCACGATTCCATCCGGCTGGTCAAAGGTTTTCGCCTCTAGCCCTTCATGGATCGCCCCCATAACCTTGCCCCAAATGGCGATCTGGAAGGACCGCTTCAGAGAGCGATCCTGGGTGTCCCCGTCGAAATCCCGGTATACATTTTGGTCAAAACCTGTCCAGATAGCGGCGACGTAGTAAGGCGTATAGCCGGCGAATACCTGGTCGTTCACCTCGGAGGTGGTCCCTGTTTTTCCCGCGATATCCATGCTTGTGCTAAACCTTGCCGCTGTTCCGGTTCCACCGTTGGCGCCCTTCACCACGTCGCGCATCATATCGGTCAGCAGCCAGGCGGTGGTGGGTTTAATGACAGAGTGACTTTCCGGTACATTTTCCAGGACGAGGTTGCCCTCGCTGTCCTCCACCCGGGTGTACAGAATCGGTTCGATGTATACGCCTCCGTTGGCAATGGCCCCGTAGGCGGCGGTCAGCTCTAGGTTTGTCACCTCCGCAGCGCCGAGACAGAGAGAGGGGACCATCTTGTCATCGGTCAGCGTTGAAAAGCCGAAATTTTTCGCATACTCGAAATTGGTCTGTACGCCGGTTTCCAGCATCGCTTTCACGGTGACGATATTCATTGATCGAGCGATACCTCGCCGCACATTGCTGAGGCCCTCATAGTAGTTACCCCACCAGTTGCCGGGAGACCACTCTCCGTAGGTGAAAGGAACGTCGTCAAAGACGGATGCGGCTGTGATTGTCCCCGTGTCCAGCCCTGCGGCGTAGGAAGCGATAATTTTAAAGGTGGAACCAGGCTGCCGCTCTGCATCGACGGCGCGGTTAAACACACGGTTCTGTGTCTTCTCGCCGCGTCCGCCGTATAGGGCCAGAACGTGGCCGTTGTGATAGTCGATGACGCTCATGCTGGCCTGGGGCTGCGGGACGATCTCTGTCCGCTCCGCATAGTCCTCGCCAACCTCAGCGCCCTCCGGCAGCTTCATCTGTTTATACTCTTCAATGGCAGCTAAACATGCCTCCTCTGTCCTGTGAAGTTGGACGAAGGAATAGTTGTCTGCCAGCTCCATATTGTCAGGCTCCTTTTCGTCAAAGACGGTTAGGTAATATGTGACCTGATAATAGGGGGTCGTCGCGGAGAATGTGCTGGCATCATTCAGGATGGAGTCCACCTTTTCTTGAATGGAGGCATCCTGAGTGATATAGATCTTAAGTCCGCCGTAGTTCAGCTTATCGGAGGCTTCTGAGCTGGTCATGCCCAGCTTGTCAACGAAATCCTCCTGCACCTGATCCAGCACGGCGTCCACGAAATACGAATACACATCGTCATTGCTCTGTTTATAATCGTCGTTGAGCTGCACAATCCGGTCAAATACCGGATCCGCCAGCGCCTCCTGATATTCAGCCTCGGTGATCAGCTCCTGATCCCGCATACGCTTTAGAACCAGCTGTTGGCGCTGCTGGCTCTGCCCGTTTTTATTTTTGATGGGATCGTAGCGGGTGGGGGCATTGATGACGCCGGCCAAGACCGCGGCCTCCGACAGAGTCAAGTCCTTCGAGCTTTTGTTGAAATATCGATTGGAGGCGGCCTCCACGCCATATGTGGAATTGCCTAGATTGACAAAGTTTAAATATTTCTCCAAGATCATATCCTTTGCGCGGTCATGGCCATATTCCTGTGTCAAATCGTATTCCAGGCGCAGCGCCAGATACCACTCCTGAATTTTGCGCGTCCAGTTTTTATCGGTGGTCAGGGCCAGGTTCTTAATCACCTGCTGCGTGATCGTACTGCCGCCCTCGGCGGAATCGCTGGCCTGAAGATTCACCACGCCGGCGCGAAGGATCCCCTGGATGTCAATCCCGTTGTGTTCATAAAATCGGGAGTCCTCCACGGCGACCACTGCTTTCAGCAGATTTTCGGACATCTCCTCGATGGGGATATAGACGCGCTGGGTCTCGGTCCGTATCTTGTTGATTACATTTCCGTCCTGGTCATAGATATACGTGCTCAGCTTATCTATCTCTAGCGAGTCCATGGTGATGTCAGGGGCCGTATCGATAATTCCCATAAAGCCGCCCAGCAAGATGCCCGCCAGGGAGAAACCGCAGACGAGTACGCCGACGCAGGCAACCCGAAGGATATTGAGCCAGATCCGGGAATAAATCTTATCCGGGTGCTTGCTCTTATTCCACTGCCGCTTTCTATTTGAATGTTTGCTGTAATCCATTGGAAACCTCCATTCATTGCTCTGCCAAACGCAGAGTTGGCACAATGTTTCTATGGGCTATTATACCAGAAGACTAGGCAATAAAAAAGGTGAATCCATAAAAAAAATATTAAATTTGAATGAAAATGCGGTGAAGATGCATATAGTGGAGTAGTGAGCGGCAGCGGGAGGGGAGAGAATGGCGTCGAGAGATTGGGGAGTGAGGGCGCATAAACGACGGCGCAAATCGAATCATGCGGCCTGGAAATGGCGGATTCTTATACTCGGGCTTGTTTTGGCGCTCAGCGTCTTACTTCTGCGGCTATATCGCAATATCGTGCCATCCATTGTGTCTGCGGCCAAAGTGCTGGCGGAGAGTACCGCCACAGATATTATGAACACCGCCATGGGAGAGGCCCTGGCGCAATATAGCGGTACGGCTGAAGATTTGGTGGAGTATTATCGGGATACGCAGGGCAATATCGTTGCCTGCGGCGTGGATACGGTTGCGATTAACACCATCTCCACAAACACGCTCAATGCCATGAATGCGGCCTACGGCAAGGCGGGGGATCTTACGCTGCACATCCCCATGGGACAAGTGACGGGAAATCCGCTGCTGACAGCGTTTGGACCGGATATTCCCGTAAAGCTGCGGCCTATTGGAAACTCAGGGATCAACTACCACCAGGAATTTAAAGCCGCGGGGATCAATCAAGTCAATCACCGGGTATGGTTGCGGATGGAGTTTATCATTCAAATTATGGCGCCGCTGATTACCGACGAGCTGAAAGTCACGCAGGATTTTGTGTTGGTGGACCGCACCTTCGCAGGCGAGGTTCCCGATGCCTATCTGCAATTTCCACAGGATGGCAACGGGTATGAGCCGACGGAGCTGCCGGTGCCGTAAAAGGCTTGCAAACATGGGCCGGGAAGGCTATAATAGAGACAGGTAGACATTTTACATGGAGATAAGAAAGGATGTACCTCATGGAATACAGCACCATCTGCCGGCGCAGCTTTGCGGAGATCACGGAAAAAAAGTCGCGGTTTTTGGCGCAGGCCATTCCGGTTGAATCGGAGGATGCGGCTAGGGAAGCCTTAGAAGAGATCCGGAAGACGTACTGGGATGCCCGCCATCATGTATTTGCCTATCGCGTTGGCATACAGACTGTGACGGAGCGATTTTCCGATGACGGGGAGCCGGCGCGCACGGCGGGCCTTCCGATTTTGGATGTGATCAAGGGGGCCAATGTTCAAAATACGTTGATCGTGGTTACCCGCTATTTTGGCGGCACGCTTTTGGGGACCGGCGGCCTGGTCCGCGCCTACACACATTCTGCCAAGGCCGCCCTGGAAGAGGCAGGCATCATGAAAAAAGCCACCTACGTGCGATACACACTGGCTATGAGCTATCCGCTTCTGGGGAAGATCCAATATGGTCTGACAGAGGCTGGCTATGAGATTGAGGCGATCGAATATGAAGATTCCGTTTCGATGCAAGTACTCGTCCGGGAACCTGACACGCAGCATTTCCAACATTTGGTCAGTGAGCTGAGCGATGGAAAGATACAGCCGCTGGAGTCGGGACGCGCGCTGGCTGCCAAGGTAGACTCCCAGTGGGTATTTTTCCCATTTCAAAAGGATTAAAAAAAGGTGCGGTAGAAACGGTCTCGTTACAGACGGCTTCTATCGAACCTTTTCCTCATCTCTCACATTGCGGTGTCCAAGACATCACTGGAAACCGTCCCCTTTGTCAAATCATCCATAATATCCTGAAGGCCGACGGGTGTAACTTTTCCGCTGATGAACAGATTCAAAAGGGATATGGCCTTGTCCATGCTGGCGTCCTCCAGGAAAATCTGATCGCTTTCTTCTAGAATCGGTTGATTGTCTACGCTCTGTATTTTTACGATCCGTATACCATAACAAGGGCGGCTATTCTGGGTATCCTTCAAAAGATAATAGTGTAAGATAAATTGGATTTCCTGTTCATGGATATATCGTGTTCCCTCCAAACAAGATGTTTTCATAGTAAAACCCTCCTGAATTGTTATGTCCCCGCGCTCACCCGTCTTTATCTTGCGATCCCCGTGTCATTTGCTTGGCAGCAAATTCGTGAAAAATGTTCCATTTTCGATTTTTTATTATAGCAGCGTTTTACTAAAATTACCAGATATAAAAAAACGCAAGTTTCGACATTGAATGTCGAATTTTGTCGAATGGCGGGCGGCGGGAAAAAGCTTGCTATTTTAGCGCAAAGATGGTAGAATAAATTTTGTAGAAATTACTAAGGAGAGATCGTGTATGTCAGGACATTCTAAATTTGCAAATATTAAACATAAGAAAGAGCGAACCGATGCCAAAAAGGGAAAAGTTTTTACTAAGCTGGGGCGGGAGATCGCCGTCGCCGTGAAGGAGGGCGGACCAGACCCATCCGTCAACGGTAAGCTGCGGGATGTCATTGCAAAGTGTAAGAGCAATAACATGCCAAACGATACCATTACCCGCAGTATTAAGAAGGCGGCGGGGGAGGATTCCGCCGTGGTCTACGAGGCGATTACGTATGAGGGGTATGGGCCCGGCGGCGTCGCGGTGATTGTGGAATGTTTGACGGATAATAAGAATCGGACGGCTGCCAACGTGCGGCATGCTTTCTCTAAAAGCGGCGGCAATATGGGCACCACCGGGTGCGTGTCTTTCATGTTCGATAAGAAGGGGCAGATTTTGGTTGAACTGACGGAGGGCATGGACGAGGAGGAGCTGATGATGCAGGCGCTGGAAGCTGGGGCGGAGGACTTTAGCACAGATGTGGATACCTGTGAAATCATATCGGCCCCGGAGAATTTTTCCCAGGTGCGGCAGACGCTGGAGGAAGCCGGTATCGAGATGCTGGAAGCGGAGATCACCATGATCCCGCAGACGATGACGGAAGTGAAGGATGCCGCCATCGTTTCGGGGATGGAAAATTTATTGGATATGCTGGAAGATGATGACGATGTTCAAAACGTATGGCATAACTGGGAAGAGGAATAGGGCCTTCCCGAGAATTTTGGCTTGGATGGGCGCATGGATCTGTCTATTGGGACTGACCGCGTGCAATCGAGTCAGCGGTGAGGAGTCGGAGGTTGAGGAAGCCTATTTACAGAAAGCGGAGTCAGAAGCGCTGTCCTCGACTGCCTGCGGGGAGACCGTGACGATCCCGGAAGGGGGCATCACGTTTGTAATTCCCCAGGGGTGGCAATATGAGCAGCGTCAACAGGGCTACCTCAATATCCGGCCGGTGGAACAGAGCATGGTGGAGCTGTCTGTGCGCTGGTTCTATCGGACAGGATCCGTCCAGGAGTATCAGGAGATGCTAAAGCGGGCGTGGAGAGAGACCGTCAGTGATTTTGACGAGACGCTTGACGTAACGCCGGCCAGCGTCGGGGCGCTGGAGGGGTTTGTCATGACCTTTCAGCAGAGCAGCGACGACTATAAGGCGGTATGCTATCAGGATTATACTCTGTGGGACAGCGCGACGCAGATGTATTACAACATTTTGTTTGTCGGAGCGCAGGAGGATTTTAAAAAAAATGCAGAGACCGTGGAGGCCCTGCTGCATTCCTTTGTGATCAATCCGCCGGAGGCGCCTTCCACCCAGACATATTCCGATGCTGAACAGGGGGTATCCTTTTCGTATGATGGGAAATGGAGGCTTTTGGATACGGATACCGTGACCATATTGGCTCCCGATCTTTTGAGCACCATCAGTCTAGAGTGTACGCGGAGCCAGGAGACTCTTTCCAACGACGCCATTATGGAGGAGGCGGAGAAGATGATTCTGGAATCCACGTCCAATCCGCGTGACATTGTATTGGAGTCTACCACGATTTTAGGATATGATGGGGTCCGAGGAAATTTTGCAGCGGAGTATCAAAGCTACGAGGATATGGCTGAGGCGGTGTATCAATTTTATATATTCTATGCGGAGGGAATGCGCTACTATCTTATCTATGCGTCTACGCCGGAGCAATTTGATACATACTTACCGGAACTGGAGCATGTGATTGAAACGTTGTCGCTGGCATAGTTTTTTGGAGCCCATATATACAATGCGATATGGTCGGCGATGTACAATATCAGTACGGTGGAACAACAAAAATAATCCATAAGGAGGATATCTGATGAAAAAGATAATCGGTATCGTCTGCATAGTATGTCTCGGCCTTGTAGCTATCATAGGGATTGTGTGCTGGAGCAGCAAAACTGTCAAGTTCAGCGGTCACATTGCGGAAAATGGAACAACAGCGGAGGGCGATATTCTGGTTGAGCATAAGAGATACAATTCGCTGTTTGGCTTCAAAAATATAAAGGGGAAAGTCTCTGTCTGTCGAGAAGGCCAGGATGAAGATTCGATTCAATATGATTTTTCGGGCTCTGTTTTTAAAGCGGAGAATTGGTATATGGCTTCTGTTATTCGATATTCCGGAGAATTAAATGGCTTTGTGACTGGAAATTTCTTTTTCGACAGGGACATGAAAAATGTAGTTTTGATTACAGACGAAGTGGAATTTATTGCAGCGGATGCCGCTTTTTATGAACTAGTCAAAAATACAGAGTAATTGGAAGCTTGATGGCGACGGTTCTGATTTGTTAGAGGAAGTGGGCGCTGCTGATGCTGGCACAAATTTTTAGAATATCTTGACAGAGCCAGCTTATATCTGCTATAATATCTTACATTAGAAAAGGCCTTGATGGAGACATAGGATCGTGCCGCTCATGCGTCTACAGAGAGTTGTCGGTGGGTGTGAGACAATGGCGCTGGCAGATTTCATCCCTCC
>JAHZBS010000379.1 GCA_019423265.1 Clostridiales bacterium | reverse complement strand
TTAACGTTATGCCCCAGTGGCTTCTCGACAACTCCGTCTACATAAATATGGATCCCGCCAGCACCATTGTCATCGCCGGTGAAGAGGGAAGAATTTTGGCGGATACCTCTCAAAGTTTTGGAACCCACCTCAGCGGCCAGGCCTTCTACCAAACCTCGCGGGCTCTTACGGACAGCACAGGCGCTTACACTGCCAGTATCGAAAATGAAACTTATTTTATCGCCTATTACCACCTGCCGAACCCCGACTTTTATTTTTATTCCCTTATCCCCATGGAGAAATTATATGGGGACATCCATTCCGTTGTGCGGACTACGGTCCTAATCTCCATCTCTCTTTTGCTCCTGGCAATATTCGCGGCGTTTCTTGTCTCAAAGCGCTTATCCCGCCCCGTCATTCAGCTGTATCAGAATATGCAGACTCTCTGCAATCTAACGCCTCCGGCCGCCTCCAATGAGTTTTCCGGGATGAATCTAATCGTTACCCAGACTCGCAAAAAGCTCATGGATCTGGAAACAGAACACTCCCACACGTTATATCTGGTGCGGTTGGATTTTCTCCGCAAGCTCCTGCAAAAACGCCTTGGGGAAGAGGATCTGAAAAATTCGCTGGCATCGCTGTCCATGTCCCTCCGGCCAGTGAGTCCCACTTTCCTGCTGCTAGCGGATTACGAAGCCGGGGATCTTTTATTCTGGGACGCTTCGGGGCAAAAAACAGACGCTCCCTCTGTTCTTCTGCAAAAAATATTTCCCCCTCACCTTCTCCTGTCGGAAGTCCTCATATTCTCCCAAAGCCGCTCTGTCTTTTTTCTGCAACCCTGTGATGCCTCTCTTTCCTATGATGAGATCTTTAAACTTTTAGTAACGCCGATTCAGCAGCTTCAAAATGAGTTCCGCACAGCCAACGCCCACGGCTGTACCTTGGCCCTGAGCCGGCTGTATTCCGGTTTAGCGGAGATGGCCCATGCCTATCAGGAGACCTCGGAGTTGATGGAATATCGCCTTATACAGGAAAACGACGCGGTTCTGACAACCCAGTATCTTGATGAATGCCTCACTCAATTTCCGGATTTCCTGGCTGAGCAGGCTGAATCTCTTCAAAAAGCTTTAAAAAATGGTCAACTCGACCTTATGGTGAATCTACACAATTCTATCTGGGACTCTCTGACCGCCTTTTCCATCGATACGATTCGATACAGCATTTTCTATCTATCCATCATGGTCTTTCAATCCATATATGATTTGGAAAAAACGGGATTCTCCTTTGAGGTCAGCTATTCTAAATTCATCGATACCATCTTTTCAAGCGCGGATGGAAAACGGATCAACGATGAATTTATCCTTCTGTATCAGTCAGTCGCGTCGGTTCTTCAGCAGGACAAAGATCAGAAAAATCCTTGGCATCCGCTGGCGTGCAAGGTGAGACAATACGTCCTTGATCACTACGATATTCCCTATCTTTCCCTGAATCTTATAGCAAAGGAGCTTAAATATTCAACCTCCTATCTCGGGCAAGTCTTTCACGCGAATTTTAACACATCGGTATCCGGATTTATCAACGACGTGCGCCTTGAAAAAGCGACCGCGCTTTTAAAAGGAAGTGACCTGGCGATCGATAAAATTCTGGAACAGATTGGCTGGGAGAGCCAAAAATATTTCTTTACTGTTTTCAAGAAAAAATATGGGATGCCGCCAATGCAGTACAGAATGATCCACCGCGGCGACGAAT
>JAHZBS010000378.1 GCA_019423265.1 Clostridiales bacterium | reverse complement strand
TCCTCCTGGTCCATCATCTCCTGATTCGCTTTCCGGCCCTTCTTGTGCTGCAAAATCTTAATATCGCTCAAATTGTACTCCGCAATGGCCACATCGCCCTTCTCCTGTTTGACGCCAACCTTGATCAGCTGGCGCAACACATTGATGTGTAGGACCTCGCCGGCTCCGTCCGGTGTCTGCACAATGTCCCCCTCATCCGGAAGTTTTTTATTCAACTCCTCGTAGGCCGACTCCTCGTACTTGAGGCAGCACATCAGGCGGCCGCAGGTGCCGGAAATCTTCGTCGGATTCAAGGATAGGTTCTGATCCTTTGCCATCTTGATGGAGACAGGAGCGAAATCCGTAAGGAAGGAGCTACAGCAGAATTTCCGGCCGCAGATGCCGATCCCACAGCTCATCTTCGTCTCATCCCGCACTCCGATCTGGCGAAGCTCAATGCGGGTCCGGAATACCGCCGCCAGATCCTTGACCAGTTCCCGGAAATCAACGCGGCCGTCCGCCGTAAAATAAAACAAAATCTTGTTTGTATCAAAGGTGTACTCCACATCGATCAGATTCATATCCAGATTATGCTTCGCAATTTTCTCCTGGCAGACGGAGAATGCGTTTTTCTCCAGGGCCTGATTCTTTTTAAATGTCTCCGTATCCTGCTCCGTCGCCTTCCGGATCACGGTCCGAAGGGGTGAGACAATGTCCTCCTCCGAGACCAGCCGGGGCCCCGTCACCACGAGCCCATATTCCACACCGCGGGCCGTCTCCACGATCACGTGTTCTCCCTTATCAATCTGTAGACGCCCCGGGTGAAAATAGTAAATCTTTCCCACATGGCGAAACCGAACGCCAATTATCGTAATCAATGCACTGTCCTCCTAACCATATTCAGAAGCAGCCAATCCACCGCCAATGAATAATTTCCATTCCGTTTCAGTTTATCTTGAATATCCCCGATGACAGAAAGAATGGTCATCAATTCTTCCCGGGAATAGATCGCAGCCGAATCCGCGACGGCACTTTGCATGTCCCGATTTAAAATCCAGCGGTCATCTTGCATCTCCCTCCATACAAGCAGGTCCCGGAACCACAGCAATAGCAGCTCAAAAATCTGCTCCTGCTGGTCCTTGTGCTGTTCAAAAAAGGCTTCGAATTGCAAGATCTCCGACTCCCTTTTCGCGGGCAGTTCCACGAGGAAACGGCACAGCTCTTGGCGCAGCGCCCCAAATTCTTCCGACGCGGCCAACTCGATAGCTCTGCCGAGTGCCCCCTGGCTGAAAGCCGCACAGACCGCCGCCTTCTCCGGCAGTACGCCGTACCGCTCCGTCAAGGCTTGTCCGATGGTGCTGTAGGACAGCGGCACAAACCGCAGCCGAACGCACCGCGATAAAATCGTCGGCAGAAAATTCTGTACATTGGCGGCCAGCAGCAAAATGACGCCATACCCCGGCGGTTCCTCGATGGTCTTGAGCATGGCGTTTTGCGCTTGGACTGTCAAGCGATGGGCATCCTCGACAATATAGACTTTGAACCGGCTTCGGTATGGCATAACGCTGATATCCTGAACCAGCCCCTCCCGGATCGTCTCCACGGAAATACTCGCCTTTTCCCCCGCGTTCAGATAGATGACGTCGGGATGATTGCCCGACGCCATCGTTTGACAGGAGACACATCTCCCACAGGGTCCATGTCCCTCCAACGGCTGGGTACAAAGAAGAGCCTTGGCAAACTCGCGCGCCAAGGTTCTCTTCCCT
>JAHZBS010000377.1 GCA_019423265.1 Clostridiales bacterium | reverse complement strand
TTTTTGGAGTACTCGTATCCTCGTCTGCTGAATGTAGCGCGAAGTGTACGCCATATCGATCAATGGAAAGAGGAGTAGCGATGTCAATGACAAGATATGCACCGTCAGGTAAGTTCTCCACAGTCGGGCTAATCGGGATGATTTTTGGCGGTCTCCTGGGAGCCTTTATTTTCGGAACGGTTTACATTTATCTTATGAATTATTTTTCCAACATGGTGTTGCGGTTGATCATCATAGGAGGCCTGATCGCCGGCATGTCCCAGTGGATGATCTTTTTGATGCGGATCGGAAAGATTCGGCGGCCGATGCTCGCCATGGGCGTTACCGCCCTATCGCTGCTATTCTTGTTGTACAGCAAATGGGTGGTCTATGTCAACATGGTGCAAGAAATTTGGAGGTCAACAGATAAAGTCTGGTATGCCAACCTGGCGATGCCCGGATTTTTCCAGACGTGGTGGGACACGTTTGTTCACCCTATGGATCTGTGGAAAGCCGTGGTGGAGATCAATCTTCGCGGCTTTTTGCTGGTGAATGGACGGCTGATGACAGGGGTTCCCTTGGCTATACTCTGGATTCTGGAGACCCTTTTGTTGCTTGTGATTCCCCTGTACCGCGTTGCGCTCAACGCCAAGAAACCCTATGTTGAGAGCAAAGGGTGCTGGCTGACAGAGGAAGAGGAGATCATCATTACCTATGTACAGGATTACAGGACGATGCGGAGGGCTCTGCTCAAACAGGATTATAGCGGCCTCAGCTCACTGGATTACCACGTGCTGGAAGGCCAGGAATCCCACGGCATCCTTACCTTTTACCGCAGGAAGGGCTACACCGGCCCGTATATTACACTTGACAATGTGAAGGCCATACAGACGGGACCCAAAAAGATTCGGCACCGCTTTGTGCCGGTCGTCCGCCTGGTGGACATCGGCGAGGAGACGGCGGCGGAGTTGTATGCTCGATTGCGCGCCCGCAAGCTTGAGGCGGAGTCGAAGGATGGTGAGAAGCCCGCTTCAACCGGAGAGGGGGGCTGGAAGCGGCGGTTCGCGGAGCTCCATTTCAACCTTCGCCAGTGGCTGTCCGGTTTGCGCGCTGATATCCGAACCGTTACGGCGGGAAAATCAGGGCCGGAAGCGGAGGATGAGGGGGAGAAGTGCGAGGACGTCTATGAGGATGGCGAGAAGGTCGTTTCCATTGAGGAGGTCACGATCCATGTTCCCAATATTACGCCGGAGATGGAGAAGGAATATATAGTAAAAAAAGCCCAGGAAGAGGAAGAATCTAAGGGTCGCCGCAAGAGAAAAGGCCCTGCACAAAAATAAGTTTTAGCCGCTCCCTGTACATGGGGATGCGGCTTCCCTTATGTGTAGCCATCGGGCTCCGCGTGGAGAATACCGTTTCTTAAACTTTTCATGAACTTTTATCGTTTTTTATGATTTTTCAGAGGATTCCTGCTATAATCTATATCAACTTTGGAGGTTGCGATGAGCGAAGTGGATTTTACAGCAATGCCCATGGACTCAAAATTGCAAGATGCCTTTCAATTTCTTTCGGAGATTGACAGGGCGAAGACGGTGCTTCGCCAAAATGTCGTACCGCCGGAGCTCCGCCAGGAAAATGACGCGGAGCATTCCTGGCACATGGCGGTGTGCGCCATACTCTTAGCCCCCTACTATCCGCAGCCCTTGGATCTCGGCCATTGTCTCTCCATGATCCTGCTTCACGATGTTGTGGAGATTGACGCCGGCGACACGTACTGCTACGACG
>JAHZBS010000376.1 GCA_019423265.1 Clostridiales bacterium | reverse complement strand
GCGTTGAAATATTTGCTGCGGTTGATGAATGGGGAGATCGACAAGATGCCCCATGCAAAGTACACACCGCAAAAGGAAAAGTATTATATACGGTCTGAGAATACCGCTTTTTTTAGCAGGGTATCCCCGGCATCCCAGGGGGTGCCGGCTGAACAGGTGGAAGCCTTATTCCGGGGATTGGCGGGGGAGAGGGGCGTCAATGCCCACTCGCTTTTACTCCTTCGCCACGGCAATGTGATCGCGGAGGGATACTGGAGCCCTTACCGGCGCGATTACGCGCATATCACCCATTCCATGTGCAAGAGCGTCGTCTCCATGGCAATCGGCATTGCGGCGGGGGAGGGAATCCTTGCGCTGAACGAAACCGTTGCGGATCTATTTCCTGATCTCATAACCCTGTTTACACCGAAGAATGTGAAATCCATCACCATCCAACACCTTCTCACCATGAGCAGCGGTTCAAAATTCAATGAACTCAATTCCCTGTTGGAGGATGACTGGCTTAAAGGATATCTGGAGGCAGATACGTCCTTCGAGCCGGGCGCCAAGTTTGAGTACAACAGCTTGAACACCTATGTCCTGGGAGCGATCCTCCGGCAGAAGACAGGACAGAGCCTATGCGAATATTTGAAGCCGCGGCTGTTTGACCCTCTCGGCATTGATCCGGTCCACTGGGAACAATGTCCCATGGGACGGGAGAAAGGGGGATGGGGATTGCTGTTGCTGCCGGAGGATATGGCGAAGTTGGGGCAGCTATATCTGCAGGAGGGACAGTGGCAAGGCCGGCAGCTTATTCCAAAGGATTGGGTGCGGGACTCGACGAAGGTGCAAATCCATCAGAAGGTCGATCCCACCACCACAGGGTATGGGTATCAGATTTGGACATTGGAGGACGGTGCGTTTCTATTTAATGGTATGTTTGGCCAGAACGTGTACGTATTTCCAGAGCAGGACATGGTCATTGTGTTGACCTCCGGGGCTCAGAATTTTTTGCCGGAGGGTAAAGCGACGCCCTATATCCAGCGGTTTATTCGCGGGACGGCCTTCTCAGATTCGGCGTCCCCGGATCCGGAAGGCGCTGTGGATAGGCTGGGATTCGCACAAAGCCATTTGACCTATGGACGTCCCATTCCGGAGTATGTGCCAGCGGAGAGGCCGTCTCTGCTCAAAGTGATACGGAGCCGGTTAAAGCCTGCTAACAAAACAGACAATAAGAGGGAGGTCCTCCCGGACTGGGCGGTGGCCCTCCACGGAAAAACATTGCAGCTGACAGGTCCCTGCGGAAGTTTATTTCCCTTTATGTTGCAATGTATGCACAATAATTTTAGCACGGGTTTGGAGTCCATTTCCTTCACGGCGGAGAAGAATGTGCTGCTGATGGAGTGTGTGGAGGGGGAAACGGTCAACCGGATTCCCATTGGGATTGATTTGCCTCACTATGGAGATTGCTCCATAAAGCGGGATATCTACACGGTGGGAAGCCAGGTGTGGAAGACCGCAGATGAGGACGAAAACCCGGTGCTGATCTTTAAGATATCCTTTATTGAGATGTCCAACACGAGAATCATCAAGTTATTTTTTGGTCAGGATCAGATTCATGTGGAGATGGACGAGGAGCCATCCATGACGGAAGCCCTTCGGAACCTGTGTACGGGGATGTTGGAGTCCATGAAAGAAAAAATGCCCTTCAAGAAGAATCAGGAATATTTGCTGTATCGGATTGACCGGTTGATGGCGCCGCGGGCCGAGGCGTCATGGAAAGAAT
>JAHZBS010000375.1 GCA_019423265.1 Clostridiales bacterium | reverse complement strand
ATGCCGGATCAGCGGTTCATCAAATATTAAGGAGAGAATGGAAATGGCAAAGAATCTAGTAATTGTGGAGTCACCTGCGAAGGCGAAGACGATCAAAAAGTTTTTAGGCTCTTCCTATCAAGTGGTCGCCTCCAACGGGCATGTTCGGGATCTCCCCAAAAGTCAGATGGGGGTCGATTTAGAACACGATTTTGAGCCCAAATATATTACCATTCGCGGCAAGGGCGAATTGCTGAGCCAGCTTAAAAAAGAGGTTAAAAAAGCGGACAAAGTATATCTCGCAACGGACCCTGACCGCGAGGGGGAAGCCATTTCCTGGCATCTGAAGTATGCCCTGAACCTGGATCAGATTCCGACACAGCGCATAACCTTTAATGAGATAACAAAAGAGGCGGTCAAGGGGGCGATCAAGCAGGCGCGGGATATCGATATGAATCTGGTCAACGCGCAGCAGGCCCGAAGAATTTTGGACCGCGTTGTCGGCTATCAGATCAGCCCGGTGCTGTGGAAGAAGGTGAAAAAGGGGCTGAGCGCAGGCCGTGTGCAGTCGGCCGCACTGAAGCTCCTCTGCGATAGGGAGGATGAGATCACAGATTTTATCCAGGAAGAGTTCTGGAGCATAGAAGCGCAGTTTGGCAAATGGAAAGCCAAGGGGCATCTGGGGGCAAAGTTGACCGCCATCGACAGAGAGAAAGTCCATATCGGAAATGGCGAAGAGTCCGCCTCCATTATTGAGCGAATTCGGGGCGCCGGAGATTTCCTTGTGGAGGACATGAAAAAAGGAAAGAGGAGCCGAAAGGCGCCCCTTCCCTTTACAACGAGCACCTTGCAGCAGGAAGCATCAAAACGGCTCAATTTCACGCCGCAAAAGACAATGCGCATAGCGCAGCAGCTCTATGAAGGCGTGGAGGTAAAGGGGGCCGGGCAGGTGGGATTGATTACCTACCTGAGGACGGATTCCGTTAGAATCGCAGAGGAGGCGCACAACGCGGCCATTGAGTATATTGAAGAGACGTATGGCAAGGAGTACGCGGGGGAGAAGAAGGAGCCGGAGAAAAAAGGCCGGATACAGGACGCACATGAAGCCATACGTCCGACCTACGCCACGGAGTATCTGCCGGCCAAGGTTGAAGAATCCCTGAGCCGCGATCAGTTTCGACTGTATAAGCTCATTTGGGAGCGCTTTATGGCGAGCCGGATGTCGCCGGCAGAATACGAGACGTATCAGGTTAAGCTGGATAAAAATGAATTTGAATTTACGGCGTCGGGTTCTCGTATCCGCTTTCCAGGCTTTCTAAAGGTGTACCAGGAGCAGGAGGAAGAGAAGGAGACGTATGAGAGTATCGAGGGCCTTGAAATCGGGGATCAGGTCCAATTGAAGAAGATCGAGGGGCTTCAGCACTTCACCCAGCCGCCGGCGCGGTATACGGAGGCGTCTCTCGTGAAGGCGTTAGAGGAAAATGGCGTTGGACGGCCCAGCACCTATGCGCCCACCATCGGGATCTTGCTCACAAGAAATTATGTGGCCAAGGAGAAAAAGGCGCTGTTTGTGACGGAGCTGGGAACCATCGTCAACCAGATCATCAGCGAGTATTTTAAGGATATCGTGGATATTCATTTTACCGCGCAGATGGAAGAGTCTCTCGACCACGTGGAAGAGGGCTCGGAAGAGTGGAAGCAGGTGCTGCGGGATTTTTACGCGGACTTCGCTCCCCACGTGGAAGTGGCTATGGAGAAGCTGGAGAAGGTCACCATACAGGATGAGGTGACGGATGTAATCTGTG
>JAHZBS010000374.1 GCA_019423265.1 Clostridiales bacterium | reverse complement strand
ATCTAAAACAGAAGTTTCACCAGTAAAGGGAAATAGTATCGGACTTATGGAAAAGCATTCAAGTTAGCCGATAAGGCCCATTTATAGCAACATCTGTATTCCTCATATGTAGAAGTAGAAAAAGCCGCCGCACTTGAACATGGACTGTCCACAGTGCGGCGGCGTATCGCCCAATTGGTCAGCTCCGCCAGTTATTTAATTACATTCCCATTGTTCTCTTTCAGGATCACATCGTGTGCGCCGCCCTCGACAATGCTGGTGGCGGAAACCAGCGTGATCTTGGCATTCTTCTGCAATTCCGCGATGGACAGGCAGCCACAGTTGCACATGGTGGATTTCACCTTATTCAGGGATAGTGTAACGTTATCCTTCAGGCTTCCGGCATAGGGGACGTAGGAATCCACACCCTCCTCAAAGGAGAGCTTGCTTGCGCCGCCCATGTCATATCGCTGCCAGTTGCGGGCGCGATTGGAGCCTTCTCCCCAGTACTCCTTGACGTAGTTGCCGTTGATATTGAGCTTATTGGTCGGACTCTCATCAAATCTGGCAAAATAGCGCCCCAGCATCAGGAAATCCGCACCCATGGCCAAAGCCAGCGTCATGTGGTAATCGTAGACGATGCCGCCGTCGGAGCAGATGGGAACATAGATGCCGGTCTCCCGGAAATACTCATCCCGCGCCGCAGCCACTTCGATGACAGCAGTCGCCTGTCCGCGGCCAATGCCTTTCTGTTCCCGGGTGATGCAGATGGAGCCGCCCCCGATCCCAACCTTAACAAAGTCAGCCCCAGCCTTTGCTAAGAACAGGAATCCTTCCCGGTCCACCACGTTGCCGGCGCCGACTTTAACCGTATCGCCGTACCGCCCCCGAATGTAATCCAGGGTTTGCTTCTGCCATTCTGAGAAGCCCTCCGACGAGTCGATGCACAGGACATCGGCGCCGGCCTCCACAAGGGCGGGCACGCGCTCCTCATAATCGCGGGTGTTGATGCCGGCGCCGACGATGTACCGCTTGTCCGCGTCCAGCAGTTCATTGGGGTTCTCTTTGTGAGACGAATAATCCTTGCGGAAGACAAAGTATTTTAGCCGGCCGGCATCATCGATGATGGGCAGCGCATTGAGTTTGTGTTCCCAGATGATATCGTTGGCCTCTTTAAGAGATACGCCTTCCTTGGCGTAGACCAGAGAATCGAAGGGCGTCATGCATTCACTCACCTTCGTGTCAAGAGACATACGGCTTACGCGATAATCCCGGCTTGTCAGAATGCCCAGCAGCCGGCCGTCCTCTGTTCCGTCCTCCGTCACAGCCATGGTGGAATGCCCTGTCTTTTCTTTTAGGGCTAAGACATCGGAGAGGGTGGCGTCAGGGCGAAGGTTGGAATCGCTGCATACGAATCCGGCCTTGTAACTCTTAACCCTGGCAACCATAGCAGCCTCGCTGGCCACGGACTGGGAACCATAGATAAATGAGATGCCGCCCTCCGTCGCCAGCGCGACCGCCATCTGTTCACCGGATACGGACTGCATGATCGCGGAAACTAGCGGAATATTCAGAGTCAGCGGGCACTCCTCCTGTCCCTTGCGGTATTTGATCAAGGGCGTCTTCAAGCACACATTGGATGGCATGCACTCGGCGGAGGAATATCCGGGTACCAATAGATATTCACTGAAAGTCCGGGATGGTTCATCAAAATAAAATGCCATTTTCGGTTCGTCTCCTTATACGTTTTTTTCACGGGTAAAAAGGTAAAGTTAACTTGGTTTTATCTTATATTATATATGAAGAATTCTTCTACTGTCAAGCCACTTTATTCC
>JAHZBS010000373.1 GCA_019423265.1 Clostridiales bacterium | reverse complement strand
GGACCTGGAAAATGGAATTAAGTTTTCGAATTTTCTCGGAGAGACGCTGGACTATATCGTCTATGAAGGTTTTACAGAAGCGCTGCTGGTCGGGCACATCGGAAAGCTGGTCAAGGTTGCGGGGGGCGTCATGAATACCCATTCTTCCGTGGCGGACTGCCGAATGGAAATTTTGGCCGCCCACGCGGCGCTGGCTGGAGCTGACCGCGCCGCCGTTGCCGCGATCATGGATTGTAAGACAACCGATGCCGCCATACAGATTTTGGAGGAGACAGAACTGCACGAGAAGGTGTATGCCTCTCTCCTCGCCAAGATTCAGTATCATATCGACTACCGGACGAAGGGGCGCTGTCGCGTCGAACTGATCCTATTTTCGACAGAGGACAAGCTCATCGCCAGGACGGAGGGGGCGCTGGCGCTGGCCGCCTACTTTCAAGAAAGAGGAGGAGAACAACATGAATAGACGAGGTGTGTTTTACAGCGTGGGGACGGGACCAGGGGATCCGGAATTGCTCACCTATCAGGCGGTGAAGACGATGGAGAAGTGTGCCATCATCGCACTTCCCAACAGCGGGGCCGCGGAAAACGCGGTGTTGACTATCGTATCGCCCTATATCGAGGGGAAAACCGTCGTATACTGCGATATGCCCATGGTGAGAGACAAAGCCCTTGTCCTGGCCGCCCATGAGAAGGTGGCGAGAGATTTGTCTGTCTACCTGGAGGCGGGACAGGATGTGGCCTTTCTGACCTTGGGGGATCCCAGCATCTACTCCACCGCCATGTATGTACACCGCCAGATTCAAAAGCTGGGGTACGAGACGGCCATGGTTGCGGGTGTTCCCTCTTTCTGCGCCGTGGCGGCGAAGCTCAATGTCTCTCTCTGCGAGGGGGGACAGCAGCTTCACATCATTCCGGCCTCCTATCAGGACATCGAGGGGGCTTTGGCCTATGAAGGAAACAAAGTGCTCATGAAGTCCGGAAAAAGCATCCTAAAAGTGAGAGATAAGATTAATACCCAGGAGTACGACGTGTCGGCTGTGGAGCGCTGCGGTATGGAGAACGAAAAAATCCATACCACGTTGGACACTTTACAGGAGGACTCCAGCTATTTTAGCGTGCTGGTGGTGAAGGAGAAAAACTGACGCCCAAAAAAGATTGTGAATGGAGTTAGTCTATTTGTGCCGGAGCGCCACAAATAGCTCTTATGGCAGAAGAGAAATCGCCTTCGCAAATTTCTCTTCGCCCCGTCGCTGACGCTCCGGAATGGAGGATTAAGATGATAACATTTATTGGAGCGGGCCCGGGAGCGGCGGATCTGATTACCGTCCGGGGACAGAAGCGATTGGAGCAGGCGGATATTGTGATCTATGCCGGCTCCCTAGTCAATCCGGCGCTGCTGGATGGCGTGAAAGAGGGCTGTGAGATCTATAACAGTGCCCATATGACGCTGGAGGAAGTGATCGACGTCTGTATCAGAGGGGAAAAGGAGCACAGACAGGTGGTTCGCCTGCATACAGGGGATCCGTGTATCTATGGCGCGATCCGGGAGCAGATGGACCTTTTGGATGAAGCGGGGATCGAGTATGAGGTTATACCAGGCGTCAGCTCCTTTATCGGAGCGGCGGCGTCGCTAAAGGCTGAGTTTACCCTGCCGGATGTCAGCCAGACTGTAATTTTAACGCGGATGGAGGGGCGGACGCCCGTTCCTGAGAAGGAGCGCATTGAAGAGCTGGCCAGACATCAGGCGACCATGGTTATATTCCTGTCGGCCGGTATGTTGGGAGAACTGTCCCGGCGGCTTCAGGAGGGAGGCTATG
>JAHZBS010000372.1 GCA_019423265.1 Clostridiales bacterium | reverse complement strand
GCGTATGAGCAAAAGGCGGATGTATATTTGACAGGCGATATCACATATCATGGTGCAGAGGAAGCATTAACCATGGATATGGTCTTAGTGGACGGGGGACATTATGGAACAGAACAGTTAGCCGCAGACGAGATCCGCGAGTATCTGATTGGCAAGACATCGGATTTGGAGGTCATCCGGTATCCGTCGGGTCAGGATGTCTTCCGGATTTTCTAGGAAAGGAGAGGCGCAATGAGACAGATCCATGTACAACTGGGACAGGACAAGATTATTTGCCAAGCGGGGATATCCCTGTTGGAGCTTAGCCGTGAAAGGCAGAGGCCGGGGGCGTCTCCCATCATGATGGCGAAGGTCAACGGCAAGCTGCGGGAGCTCCCCTTTCAGCTGGATGAGGATTGTTCGGTGGAGTTTATCGACATGGAGCATCCGGACGGGTACCGGGTGTACCGGCGCACAGTCTACTATCTGTTCATTCGCAGTGCCCATGAAGTGCTAGGCCGGCAGATTCAGATTAAGATCCGGCATTCCATCGGCCACGGCAGCTATTGTGAGATCTGGCGGCGAAAAGAGGAGGAGCAGGCAGACTGCGAACCGTGGGTTACGGAGAGGGAAGTGGCGGATATTCGCTCCCGCATGTGGGAGATCGTCCACAACAATGAGCCCATCGTCAAGAAGGTGTATCCGCTGGAGGAGGCGATGGACCTCTTTGAAGCGGCGGGCATGGACGCGAAGGCAAGGCTGTTTCGGTATCGCCGGTTTTCCACTGTAAACCTGTACGAGTTTGGAGAGGATAAGGATTATTTCTATGGCTTTATGCTTCCTGAAAGCGGATCCATTCAATTTTTTGATTTGATCGCGTATAAGGAAGGGGTTATTTTGTTGATGCCGGAAAAGGAATATCCTCACCGGGTTCCGGCCTTTGCGCCAAGTGAGAAGCTGTTTCAGGTCTTCCAACAATCTAAGGAGTGGAGCCGGATCCTGGAGGTTGAGGACGTGGGGGCATTAAACGATTCCATTGCAAAGGGGACGATCCAGGAGCTGATCCACGTCTCAGAGGCGCTTCACGCCAAGCGGATCGCCAATATCGCGGAGGAAATCAAACGCCGGTCTGACAGGATCAAGCTTGTGCTGATTGCAGGCCCATCCTCCTCCGGGAAAACGACCTTTGCCAGGAAACTTTCCATTCAGCTGCGGGCGGAAGGTATGCGGCCCCACATGATTTCCGTGGATAATTATTTTGTTGATCGGGATAAAACGCCCCTTGATCAATATGGAAAACCAGACTTTGAATCTCTGGAGGCCATCGATACAGAGCAGTTTAATGAGGACATTGTAAGGCTGATGAATGGCGAGACGGTGGGGATCCCATACTATAATTTCAAGACGGGCAAGCGCGACGACCGGAGCAATGTATTTTCCATGGGGCCCCGCGACATCCTGGTGGTGGAGGGCATTCATGGGCTGAATGAAAGATTGTCCGAGATGATTCCGCGGGATTCTAAGTTTAAAATCTATATCAGCGCGCTGACGCTGATCAATATCGACGATCACAACCGCATCCCCACGACAGACGGCCGGCTGTTGCGGAGGATGGTGCGCGACAATCTGTACCGCGGCGCCTCCGCCGCCACGACAATTTCCATGTGGCCGTCGGTCCGCCGAGGGGAGGAGTCCAATATTTTCCCCTTTCAGGAGGAAGCGGATGTGATGTTCAATTCGGCGCACATTTATGAGTTGGCGGTTCTGAAACAATATGCGGAGCCCTTGCTATTTGATATCGGCCGCTATGAGCCAGAATACGGGGAGGCCAGGCGGCTAATCAAATTTCTCGATTATTTTCT
>JAHZBS010000371.1 GCA_019423265.1 Clostridiales bacterium | reverse complement strand
GAGCAGAACCACAGCGAGAGAGCACACATTTAAAATACTGTACGGGCTTCAGTTTCACAATAGCTCTCCGAAAGATTTTATCGAGAGTTACATCCTAAATTTTGTTGAGGAACCAGTCCTGGAGGAAGACAGAGCGTTTATTGAGAAAGAAACCATGGGAACACAGGAACACGTGGAACAGTTGGATCAGTGGATCGCCGAAGCCCTAAAAGGGTGGAAGATTAGCAGGCTTTCAAAGGTGGACTTGGCGATTCTACGGCTGTCAGCCTACGAGATTATGTTTAGCGGGGAGATCCCCGTCAGCGTCAGCATCAATGAGGCGGTCAATCTGGCCAAAAAGTACTCCCAGGACGCCGCGCCAGCCTTCATAAACGGAATTCTGGGCAATGTATCCCAGCGCGCGGCGGAAGCGGCCCAACAGGAAAGTGGGCGGGAATAAGTGGACCAGATGGGGATTTTTGGAGAATATGAGCGGGAAGTGTACCCGGCGCCGAAAAAAGTTTACCGGGTGTCCCAGGTTAACCGGTATGTGAAGCAACTTCTCGCCAGAGATACGATTCTCTCCAGGCTCTGGATCGGGGGAGAGATTTCGAACTTTAAACGGCATTCCTCCGGACATTTATATTTTACCTTAAAAGATCCGGGAGGGGCCATCTCCGCGGTCATGTTTGCATCGGATGCCGCAAGCCTTTCATTCCGGCCGCAGGACGGAAGGGAAGTGGCCGCCTTCGGTTACATCTCCCTGTATGAAAAGACAGGGCAGTATCAATTCTATGTCCAGAGGATGGAACAAGAGGGAAAGGGTGTGCTGTACGAGGCCTTTGAAGCGCTGAAACGAAAACTGGAGGCGGAAGGCCTTTTTGACATATCCCGCAAGCGAGAGATACCGCCATATCCGAGGACTGTTGGGATCGTGACCTCCCCGACAGGCGCCGCCGTTCGGGATATCATTCAGATTTCCAGGCGCCGGCATCCGGGGATTTCTCTGATTCTCTGCCCTGTCCTCGTACAGGGGGCGGATGCCGCAAGCTCCATTGCCCGCGGGATACGGAGACTGAATGAGCGCGGCGATGTGGATGTCTGCATCGTAGGGCGGGGCGGTGGGTCCTTGGAAGATCTGTGGGCTTTCAACGAAGAAATCGTGGCGAGAGCCATAGCGGAGTCCAGAATCCCCATCATTTCGGCCGTGGGCCATGAGACAGACTTTACGATAGCCGATTTTGTGGCGGATTTGCGCGCGCCGACACCGTCAGCGGCGGCAGAGCTGGCGGTGCCGGATATTATTGCCACGCTGGAGGGGGCGAAGCAGAGAGGGCTCTACCTGGAACAGCTGGCGTTCCGGCAGCTGCGGCGCAAGAGAGAGACTGTCGATTCCATGGGACGGCGTGCGGCTTTCCGAATGCCGGGCATGAAGCTCAATCAGCTCCGCCAACAGATTGACGCGGTCGGCAGCGACATGGAGTGGCTGAGAAAACAATATTTTGATCAACTGAGACAGAGGCTGCTTCAGACAGAGGTTAAGCTATCCCTGTTGAGTCCGGAGCATCAATTGAAAAAGGGATATGCACTGGTCACGGACGAAGAGGGACATCTTGTGGATACGATTCAGAAGGCAAAGCCCGGCGATGCGTTGGTCGTGCGTCTTCACGACGGCCGGATGGGGGTTCAGGTTAAGGATCTGGATCCTGTCGAGAGTTGAGCTTGGCAATGACTGTGGAGGATAGCAATTGTGCAGGAGCGTCACAAATTGCTCTCATGGGCAGAAGTTCGCCCCGTCGCTAACGCTCCGGAATGGAGATTACTATGAAACCATCAACATTTGAGGAAGCCATGGAGCGGCTGGACGCCATCACCGTG
>JAHZBS010000370.1 GCA_019423265.1 Clostridiales bacterium | reverse complement strand
ATGGAGATCAAAAAAAGGGAGATGCTTCGTGACCAGTGCGAAGACATCCCCAAGGAGGATATACGGCAGACCGATTAACGGTGATAGAATAAGCCCTCTTGGCGCAGCAGACGGTCCATCTTATGAAAGATGTCGAGAATAAGGTCATCACAGCTAGAAAACTGCGCCCGCAGGCGAGGGCAGGAGAGGCTGCCGAATTCAGCCTGACATTGCTGAAACAATAGAAGTGACAGCCGCCTTGCGGTTTTCTCATCGCAGAGGAGACCGAAGACCGCCGCGGCGCCTAGCAGAGCGCCGCAGATCTCCCCGATCCCCATCCCTCCGGTGTACACCGCCAGAGAGCGGTACACATCATCCGGCCAACAAAGTCCGTACTGTCCGGCTGCGATTCGAACAAGCTGTTGCGCGCAGTTATCCTCATCATAGCTGGAAGAGCGGACACACCGCTTGGTGGGAGAGGGGGGAAAGCGAAGGGGCGTACTAGAATTTAGCCGGGAGGGATCCCGGTTATTTTGAACTTTTAAGATCATAGCATAACCTCCATTGCCTATGGATTCCTTATTAGGATATGCCAGAGGAAGGGGCTAGGTGTTTATTGGGGAGAGTTCAGAACCCGGACCGCTCTCGGAGTGTAGCGGCTGCGGTTCATTTTTTTTGTCACTGCGTGCAGGACGCCGTAGGTGATGGCGAGCAATAGCAGGGAGATGAGAAATACCACGCTTTCCTGTGAGAATAGCTGGCTGGCCATCAACATGCTAAGCAAAAAGACTGCAAGAGGCACTCCGTAGAGAAGCAGGGTCGCAGACAGAAATCCGGATTCCTCCAGGGTAATTTCCACATGGTCCCCGGGAACGGCGCCACAATCATTCTGTGCCAGCAGAACCATAGTATCCTTGGAAGAAAACGTTAGACAGGCCTTGCAGTGTTGGCAGGCGTCCTGGCGCGGCATTTCAACACGGACCATGGAACCCTCAAGCTTCGTGACAACTCCAATTTCAGCCATTTCAATTCTCCTCTCGTCTTTAGGCCAGGGGCAGTCCGGCTAGGGCGCGGACCACATATCCGGCAAGGATCATGCCGGCCACAGGTGGAACAAAGGAAAGGCTGCCCGGCGGGGAGAGCGGGCTTCGCGGCGGCTCCGTGGAATATAGGACATCCAGCTTTGGAATCCCCCGCTTTCGGAGTTCACGCCGCATCACCTTTGCCAGAGGACACACGGAGGTCTGATAAATATCCGCAATCTGAAAGCGAGCCGGGTCCAATTTATTGCCAGTTCCTAGACTGCATATGATGGGGATGCCCCGGTCTCTGGCGCATTCGATCAGCGTCAACTTGCCGGTCACCGTATCGATAGCGTCGATGATGTAGTCACAGCCTGAATCTAGCACAAATGCGTCCTCATGTCGCAGAAAAAACATCTCATGGGTCTCCACATCGATTTCCGGATTGATGTCCAGCGCCCGCGCGCGCATCAATTCCACCTTCGATTGGCCGATGGTCTTAGCTGTAGCGTGGAGCTGGCGGTTGATGTTAGTAGGATCCACCACGTCCTTATCAATCAGAAGTAAGCCCCCGACTCCAGCGCGGCACAATGCCTCTATAGCAAAGCTGCCAACGCCTCCGGCTCCGAAGACGGCAACGCGAGACTGGCGCAGGCGTTCTTGACATTCCGGGCCGATCAGTCGGATGCTGCGGGCAAATAACTCTTCATACGAGTACAAGGTGATCGCCTCCTTTACCTGTAGTATCATACACTATATTTGTAAAAAAATCAAATAGAGGCGGCAAGCTGGACAAATTTCCGAAAAAGAAGATTTTTTCTTTTCTTTTATTGGGGGGTATGTTATAATATAAACA
>JAHZBS010000037.1 GCA_019423265.1 Clostridiales bacterium | reverse complement strand
TCGAAAGCGGTAGATGGACTGATCGTCATCCCCGACGACGCATAGGTTCTCGTACTTGTTCGCCAACAGTCGGATGAGACGGTACTGCGCCGTATTCGTATCCTGATACTCATCGACCATGATATAGCGAAATTTCTCCTGATAGTACTCCAAAATTTCTGGATTCTGCTCAAACAGCGCCACCGTCTTCGCAATAATATCATCAAAATCCATAGCCTGATTCTCAAGCAGCGCTTTCTGATAGCGGTGATATAGGACCGCAACTTTTTCTTTAAACAGATCGCCTTTCGCAATCTCATCATAGCGCGAAGGTGTGACCAGCTCGTCCTTTGCATGGCTGATTGCCCCCAGAACCGACCGAGGCGTAAACATCTTTTCGTTGATGTTCATCTCCCTCAGCAGCCTCCGGATCACATTTTTTTGATCCTCGGGATCATAGATTGTAAATCCGTCGGTATATCCGAGCAGCGAGCAGTGCCGGCGCAAAATGCGGATACAGGCTGAATGAAACGTGGAAATCCACGCCTCTCTCGCCGGATCTCCGATCAATCTCTCCACCCGCTCCTTCATCTCCTTGGCCGCCTTGTTGGTGAAGGTGATGGCTAATATGTGATAGGATGGAACCATGATCTCCTCGATCAAATATGCCATCCTGTGGGTCAAAACCCTCGTCTTGCCGCTGCCGGCGCCAGCTAAAATTAAAACCGGCCCTTCTGTCTGAAAGACCGCTCTCCTTTGCATTTCATTCAATGCTGCATATTTATTGTCCGTACTCATTCTCCTCCATAAAAAAACGGCGCTCACGGCTGACCGTTTTCCGTCGAGTCATGACCTCGACTCTCCTCTTCCAAACGCTCCAGTACCATATTGTATCCATCTGCCCCATAGTTCAGGCAACGGTTGACCCGGCTGATGGTGGCCGTCGATGCCCCCGTCTTTTCGCTGATCTCCGTGTAGGTGACCCCCTGCTTCAACATGCGGGCCACCTCCATACGCTGCGATAAGGACTGTATCTCATGGATCGTACAGATGTCCTCAAAGAACGCATAACATTCGTCTATGGTCTGTAAGGATAGGATTCCCTGAAACAATAAATCCGCATCCGCCCGTCTAAGCTTATCATTCATATGCATCCTCCGTTTTTGACACGTCTGTTCTAGAATCCATCAGGGGGCGCTTTCCCGCTTATTCACACTCCCCCCATCCCCAATCCCTCTCGTCTTTCGTGTAGATATGTAAGGAATCTCTCGGCGCAAGTGTTGAGAACTAACTCCCCTGGAAACTTCTCCTCCTCCAGCAATCGAACCGCCTCGTCCATCTGTCCCACATACCCGCTGAAGTGGGCGTCGGACGCAAGGATGACAAAGAGCTCCTTCTCTCTGCAATACCGCAGTAGGGTCCGGTAGTTGCGGCTGGCCTTGTCGCTGTACTGTGCAGCCGCCAGGGAATGGTTATTGATCTCGATCAAAACGCCATATTGCTTAGCCGCATCGGTAAATGCGTCATAATCCAGGGCTGCCTCCCCCGGCAGCCGCGTTCCGTCCGGATGACCGATGGCGGTAATGCAGGGGTGGTTCACCATGGTCTGACGGTAAGCCGTCACCACGTCAAACTCTGTATCCCACTCAATACATGGCGAGTGAACGCTGGCGATCACATAGTCCAACTTCCGGAGAAGCGGATCCGGCAAATCCACGTCGCCCAGTTGGTTCAAAATATTCACTTCCGCACCTGCTAATACGCGGACTCCCTCATATACCTTCGGCAGGCTCCCCAGATTCTGGAAATAGTATTCGTGAGCGCCCCCCGGCATGGACGGTGCGTGGTCCGTATTTGCAATCAGCTTGAGCCCCCTGGACGCCGCTACATGAGCGTTCTCCTGCCAGGTGCTATATGCGTGGCCGCTGCTGACGGTATGGGTATGGCAGTCCAATTCCACTCTCATTCTTATAAATTCCCCTCTTTCCCGTATCCTATTATACACAAAAAACTGCCGGAAGACAAGGGCCTCCGGCAATCCTTTCCACATGAAAATCTGCCAAAATTTTGGCTTAATTTTTGAATACTATGGAGACAGGCGCATCCGGTTCATCCAGCGTGTGAAACTCAAATCCCTCGCCTTTTAGATATTCGATGATCCTGGGAAGCGCCTCCACCGTATTATTGGTGTTGTTCGTGGTGTGAAGCAGGACCACCGCATCAAGCTTCCCCTGTGAAGTCTCGACGACATTCTTGTATATCGTATCGGTGCTAACATTCTTGCCGATGGCGTCCTGTCCCGACACATTCCAGTCGAAAAAAGTGTACCCCAGCTCCGTCAGCTTCTCCTTGATCTCCACCGTCACTTCCTTCGTCCCATTGTTAGACCCCCCGGGAAATCGAACGATCTTGGCCATCTCTTTGCCCGTCTGGTTCTTCACACAGTTTTCCATTTTGACGATATCCGCATAAAATGCGTCCCACGAGGCATAAATATCCTTATATACATGGGAGTACGTATGGTTGGCAAGCACGTGTCCATCATCCATAACCCGGGAATAGACCTGAGCTGCCATGTCCGACTCCTTTCCATTCATAAAAAACGTCCCCTTGATCCCATATTGATCCAGGATATCCATAACACGGTTGGCATTCTCACTGGGCCCATCGTCGAAGGTTAAGTACGCGCGGCGAACCGTTGTCTGAGGCTTCGACGGATTGGATGAGGCAGGCTCCTGGTCTGGATCGTTCATGGCGTTGGTCAGCTCTTCAATCTTCTGATCCTTTAGTTCGACAGACTGCTGCAACAGCGACCGCTCGTCCTCCGCCTTTTTAAGCGACTCCTCAAGCCCTGCAATGGTATTCCTCTGTTCCGCGAGCTCATCCTGGAGGCCTTGCCACTGAAAATACCCGAAAACGCCGGCACCGCCGAGACAAAGGATCAATATAAGGCATAGCACCGGTTTCCACCAATTTCGCTTTCGCTTTCCGCCATATCCATCTGATATTTTATAGTTCCGCAGGGATGAGCCGGCGGATATACGTGTCTTAACCATAGTTCCCTCCAACAGCAAACGTATACGGTCCCGCAGCGAACATGCCGCGGGGCGCTCCTTCTACTATGATTCCCATTATAGCAGATTTCAAGCAGGAAATTCAACCTAATTTTCCATATGGTTTCTTACGTTTTCATGAATCTCCATTGGAAAAAGACCGATATGCCAATATAAAACCGACCGGATCGAAAGAGTCCTCTACGCTCTTCAAATCCGGCCGGCCTGCTTCGATTCAAGCTGGTTTTCTTATTTGACGAAAATGTAATACAGGATAAACAGGATGGACAGCACGATCATCACAGGGTGGACTTTCTTCGATTTCTTACCGCAGAGGTTGATGATCACATAGGAGATGACGCCGAAGGCGATACCCTCTGAGATGCTGTAGGCAAAGGGCATCATAATGGCTGCGATAAACGCAGGAATGGCCTCCGTCGCTTCGGAGAAGTTCACCTTCAGGAAGGATTCCATCATCAGGAAGCCTACGAAGATCAGCGCTGGAGCCGTCGCAAAGCTGGGAATCGCTAAGAACAGCGGGGACAGGAACAGCGACAGCAGGAACAGAACCGCCACGATGATGGCTGTCAGACCGGTGCGTCCGCCCTCCGCGACGCCGGAAGCGCTCTCCACGTACGTCGTCGTGGTGGAAGTTCCCAGCACCGCGCCCGCCGTGGTGGCGATGGCATCAGCCAGCAGAGCCTGCTTCGCCTTGGGCAGCTTGCCCTCCTTGTCCAGCATATCCGCCTTGCTGGACACGCCGATGAGAGTTCCGATGGTATCGAACATGTCGACAAACAGGAATGCAAACACGATGACGATCAGGTCGAGGAAATTGATATCCCCCATGGCGCTGAAGTTAAAACACGCACCGCCAATCTCGCCGAGACCGCTGGGAAGGGCGAAGATTCCAAGGAACTGTCCCTGAGGAACAAGAGAGTAGACTCCTGCCTCCACATCGACCTGATACCAGCCGATGCCTTCCGCGATCAGCCCCAAAATGTAGGTGGCGATAATGCCGATCAGGAGTGCCCCTTTTACTTTGCGCACGTACAGGATCGCGATGATCAACAGGCCGATCAAGGCCAGAAGCGGTCCCGCCTGGGTGATATGCCCAAGGGTAACCTTAGTGCTGGACTCGGCCACGACAATACCCGCGTTCTGCAACCCGATAAAGGCGATGAAAAGACCGATACCTGCCGATATGCCATATTTTAAGCTCTGGGGGATGGCGTTGAAGATCGCCTCTCTCACATTGACGAAGCTCAACAGGATAAAGATAACGCCCTCGATGAAGACAGCCAACAATGCCAACTGCCAGGGATACCCCATGTTGCCGCACACCGTGAAGGCAAAATAGGCATTGAGTCCCATGCCGGGCGCCAGGGCGAAGGGATAGTTCGCCAGAAGGGCCATTGCCAGAGTTCCGATGACGCTGGCCAGAACCGTGGCGGTGAACAATTCACCGGACGGCATCCCAGCTGCCGACAGGAGGTTAGGATTGACCGCCAGTATGTACGCCATGGTCATAAAGGTCGTCAAGCCAGCTACAATCTCCGTCTTAAGACTGGTCTTGTGCTCGCTCAACTTAAAGGTTTTTTCAAAAAAACCTGCTTGTGAAGCCATTAAATAAGTCCCCTTTCCTTGGATAGGATTTTTACCTTCCTATCATAGCAAAGAGGACGAAGGCTGTCAACAAATATTCATAAACTTTTCATTTTTTTGGTACAAATTGTGAAATAAGGTCGAAAGATTCTTAGAACTTTTCTGCAAGATATGCCAGGATGCCGTTGACAGCCACCGCGCCGTCGGCCGCGGCCGTGATAATCTGGCGAAGGCGTTTTCTCCGCACATCCCCCGCCACAAAAACGCCCGGGATCGACGTCTGGCAATCTTCGTCGCTGATGATATAGCCGGCGCTGTCCGTGTCAACCTTGCCCTTCAATAAGCCGGCGTTCGGATCCACGCCCACGGCGATAAAGACGCCGTCGATGGACAGTTCCCGCTCTGTCTTCTTTTGGTTGTCATAGAGAATCACGCTCTCCACCTGCTCCTGGCCACGAATCTCCCGCAGCTCCGTATTCCAGAGAATCTCGATATTCTCTTTTCCCATCGCCTGATTTTGCAGTGTCTTGACGGCGCGCAGCGCGTCCCTCCGGTGTGCCAGGTAGACCTTCTTGCAAAATCGAGCGAGATAGATGGCGTCCTCCACTGCGGTGTCGCCGCCGCCGAATACAATCACAGATTTTCCGCGGAAAAATGCTCCGTCGCATGTAGCGCAGTAGGACACTCCGCGGCCCCGCAGCTCTTCCTCACCGGGGACTCCGAGCTTTCGCCACGCAGCGCCGGCAGTGAATAAAACCGTCTTCGCACGGTACTCTGAGGACATGGTCCGCACGACCTTAACCGGTTCCCCCAGCTCCAAATCGGTTACCTCGTCCGTTCGCATCTCAATGCCATAGGCGCTTGCGTGCTCATGCATCTTAGCCGCCAGCTCCATGCCGGACAGCATGGGCATTCCCGGATAATTGTCAACCTCATAGGTGTTGAGCACCTGCCCGCCCGGAAATCCTCGCTCTAACACAAGGGTACACAGCTCCGCTCTCCCAGCGTATATAGCGGCAGTCAACCCCGCCGGTCCCGCCCCGATAATGATGACATCATACAGTTGATCACTCATCCTATTCCTCCTTCTTCATCTCTTCCAATGCCTGTTCCCGCAGCGCATCATTCAAAAGATCCGTGCCGCGCAGCACGAACCGGCCGCCCCGGATGATATCGATGGCATCCCCACCGTCCATGAGTACGCTGATTTGTCCCAAGCTCTCATAGGGAAGCGTGATATCGGTGTGCTTATGGGTATACGCCTTGGCGGGATCCTCCTTTCGCAGCCGTGACCGCTCATTATCTCTCGCCACGATCTCTTTTCCGTCCAGCGGATTATAGACGGGAATATCCTCTGACCTTGCATAGCAGGTATCCCCGATGGCAAAATGAGGCCCCATCTTTTCTACAATGAGGATTGGGAGAAGATGGACAATCTCATATTTCCTTGCCATTTTATACGCTGTCGTGTTGGTTCCGATGGCAAACTCGCCCAGGGGCAGCGTACTATGGGGAAACAGCAGATTTTCCTCAATATATCGCTTGTTGTCCTCCTCCGATTCAAAGTTGCTGCAACTGTATTCCCGGATGTAGCCGTCCTGAAATACGAGCCGGAGATTTTTATATTGAAGATCTTCCAGATAGATTTCCTCCAGATGCAGAACGCCGTTGGTTCCCTCCAGCTTGGGGGATGTAAAGACCTCCCCAACGGGAATGTTGACATCGGCGACACAATTGTAAAAATTGGTTTCCCTGGCAGGTTTGCCGATGGGGGGCAGCTGAACCGTTATATCGGTCTCGTTCCCCTTAGCTCCTCGGACATAGACAGCTCTCCCCCTGTCCAGCGCGTCAATAATCGTCTGCTGGACTTTCTCGTACTGCTCGGCGTCCAGCGTATTCACCGTCACCGTCTCTTTGAATATCGCCTCGAATGACTCCCCGATGGTGGGCAATGGAAAGGCGATAATCGTAAAGCTGGACTCGTTGGGCGGCGCATATTTGGCCAGCAGGGCCTGCAGCTTTGTGTTAAAGCTGGCATACTCCTGCGATTGCTCTGACGTGAAGACAATCTGCTCTTCTTTGCTCTCCGGTGTAAAGGGCGCCTCCCCAAAGGAATCGACAACAGCCGGACCTCCGTAGCCGGCGATAATCTCTCGATTGCACTCCAGCTCAGCCTCCAGCGCTTCATAGCGGAGGGTCTGGAACTCTGAATCAAAATAGACAGCCATATCAAACCGGTGATCATAGACATACTGGCGATTCACGGGCGTCGTGGCGATTTCCTGGATAAAGGGAATGAAATGCAGATCCTCCTCAAAATATTCAATGGCCCTGCGGATCATCCGCTCCATCCCCATGTGGTACCGGATACCCACAATATTTTTCAGAACGATATCTTTTCCATCCCGAAAGAATCCCTTTCGGAAGCCCTGTGTGTACGCCCTTGCCATTTTATCCACCAATCCCTCATCTAAGGTTGCCATGAAGGACGACAGTGCAAGCTCCACAGGACTGACCCGTTCTCCAAGCTGGTAGAGATAGCCTGGGTTCTTCAGGTCAGCCGACATAATGAGATCACGGCGGTATGAGTCCTCAAACCCAAACCTTCCATGGACCCAGAGTCCCGCCTTTTCTCTCTGGTACCGCTTTCCATGAGCATTAAGAATCGCGCGAATCTCCTGGGGCTCTAAGTTCCCCTGCCGAAGTCGTTCCCAGACATCAAAAAATAGCCGGTGATTCCAGTGCATGGCAAATCGACGATGCCGATACGCATGTTCAATGTTTTCCCGGAGCTGCGCCGCCATCGCACACAATAGAGGCCCACACTCACCTCCAAATAGGGAAGCCATATAGGTTGGGTTGAGATAGCTTTTTTTATAGCCATCCTCTTCCACGTCCTGATATAAGCGTTTCTGATCCTTCTCCAGCTCAACTGACGTCGCGCCCACAAAGTAATCGGCATCCAGCTTATGCTCCAATTCAATTAAAGTCAAAAGAAATTCCGCTTCATGGCGTAGAAATCGATAGACGGTTTCCCGCACTCCTTTTGGGGGTTTATTTCCCTCTAAGAGTCTTTTCAACTTCTCCTCATCGTCATAATAGTTTTCCGCGGCTCTGGCATTGTATACTTTATAGTAATTTTCGTAATCGAACATGGCGTCCTCCTCTTACCTGTGCCTTTCACAGTGATGACCTTCTTTATTTTACCAATTCTCCGTTGAAATAGCAAGCTCTTTTCAGAATTCCAGTCTCAAATTCCACCATTCTATGAGTGTTGCCGGCAAACCGCTGTTCTATTCGATCTATGTGTCTCCATATAGAGAGGGCGCCCCAAAAGCCAAACCTTGACTTGAGGGGCGCCCTCCATCGCTGCGCGTTCTGCACGGCCATTCTACTTTCTATTTGGAGATTTCCTCCGTTCTATAGATGAATTTCACCTGTCCCTCCATCTCATCTCGAATCCCGGCAAAGGATTTATATTCCCTCGATACGTCGCAGGTGGCGCGGAATCTGGTAAGCAGACTGTCTAAATCCTCATTGACCGCCTCGTACAATTTCTGTATGCCCTGCTCATTGAATTCCTTTAAGCCGTCCGAGAGCTGCATTGCGCCATCTCTGAGCTGCTGAACCCCGTCCGCTAAGGCGCCGCTTCCGTCCTGCAAAGAGTGGAGTCCTTCGCTAAGGGCGTCAGCGCCTGATTTCAAGCTGGCCGTACCATCTTTAAGCGCATCGGTCCCGGCTTTTATCGCATCTGCCCCACCGCTAGCGTCTGCCACGCCGGCGGTATACGTTAGAAGTCCCTGATAAAATTGATTGTAGCGATCCAGCTGCGTTTTAAGCGCAGAGATGCTAAAAGCCCCTGATTTCCCACTCTCCACCGCCGCCTGAATCTGGGCTGTAACGTCGCTGGATTGCATGTTCTGCTGGATCAATGTCTGGATCTGTGCTTCCACCGTCTGCTGGATTTTGGTTTGAATTGACTCCGCCTTCATCTGTCCTTCCACCGCTTCCCCGATCTGTCCCTGAATTTCAGCTGGAATCTGTCCGGCATCGACGGCGGCCTCATATTGGCTTGGCGTCATAGGGGGATTCAGAGAGCCCAGCACCCCTTCCAGCACCTGCGCCTGAACTGCGGCTGTGACTTGGGCTTGGATATTCGATTCCTGCGCTCGCACTGCCGACTCCACCTTACTGTGGGCCGTATTATAAGCCAGATTATAGACTGCGGTTTCATCCAAAGTTGCGAGAATCCCCTGCAAAACCGTGGCATAATTCTCGATCGTCAGCTTATCCACAGCAAGGCCGGCTGCTGCCAACTGAGAATCCGCCATGGACAGCATGGATTCAAAGACTTCTTTTGCCCCGCCATTTAGCGCTTCGTTGTTAGCCGTCAGAGCGCCGAGACCGTCTGTCAACTGGGCTGCCCCAGCCTGTAATTGCGCGACTCCCCCGTCAACAGTTCCCGCGCCTTCTGACAGCTGCTTTGCCCCGGCCGCCAGCTGGTCGATTCCATCGATCAGTTCCCCGGATTTATCCAGCAGCGCCGCAATCCCATCATATAGCGCAGATGAACCGTCCACCAACTGTTCCATGGCGTCCTTGAGTTCCTCAAGGGAATCGGACACTTGGTCTAGCTCTCCAGCCCCATCCCATTCCAGTTTATTGAAAAGTTCATTGGTTGCTAGGGTAACCGTTGTCGTCAGCTGAAAATCCGTTACATCCGCCTCAATCTCCACGGCTTCCGGCAGATCCAATACGTCGCTGTCGAGCTTTAAGTTGTCCGCCAGACCTGGCATTGCAATCCCTGCGACGATGGTGCGGTCTCCGTCGTTGATGAGCTTTCCATTGGATACCTGGATGTTTCGGAAATTCTCATTGTCCAGAATCATGCCCGTCAGCACGACGAAGGGGACATAGATTTTTTCCTGTTGTCCATCGATCTCCACCATGTCATACTGGGTATTGGTATACTCAAATCGGATTGTCACCCTTCCGCTTTTGCCAGCTAATTCTTCGGCAGAGATCTGCCTGCCATCCAATTGGAAACGGATGGCCATAGTCACTGGCAATTCTTTCTCAATATCTCCCTGATAGTAAATGTCATTGCCGTTTGCATCCCATACCCGCATGTGATCGCCATTCATGGAATATGTCTCGTCGCCTTTGACATTGGTTACATCCTCCATCTCCGTTATATCGGGGATGGACGCGCTGCCCAGCGTATTTTTGATCCAATCGCTGACGATGATCCTCTTGGCGGAGCCATCGGCGCCTGCGATCACATACACCGTTTCATCCTTGCTGATGCCCTCGGTTGTCTCCTGCTTGGCGCTGACAGCGGCAGCCGTCTCTTGCGTTATCTTCTCTTCTGTTTGCTTCACGCCTGTCGCGTAGGCGATGGCGGCGGTTCCGCTGCCGATGACGGTACAGCACAGAATAAGAGATACAATTTTTAGCACACGTTTATTTTCAAATATCATACCAATGCCTCCAAAAGTTTGTATTGAACACTCTGTCAAAGTCTACGCTTGAATATCCTTGTGTTGTTGTCTCGTCTTCATGCCAAAGCTCGTTGCGCAGATGACCCGATCCAACAGCATGAATAGAGCCGGGAGAATGAAGATGACACAAAGCATACTGATGATAGCCCCCCGCGCAATCAACATGCACATAGAACTGATGATGTCAATATCCGAATAGAGGGCGACGCCAAAGGTTGCCGCAAAAAGTCCTATGGCGCTGACGATGATCGAGGGTATGGATGTGGACAATGCCTTTGCGACGGCATCCCGTTTTTCCTGTCCGCCAGCCCGCTCCGCCTTATACCGGGTTGTCATGAGAATCGCGTAGTCCACGGTGGCGCCCAGTTGAATGGTGCTGATGCAGATTGGGGCGATGAAGGGAAGGGATTGCCCAAGAAAATGGGGAAGTCCAAGATTGATAAAGATGGCAAGCTCAATGACAGCCACAAGAATAATCGGCAGCGATATACTTTTTTCAACCACGGCGATGATAAGAAAGATGGCGATGATCGATATCATATTGACCACCTGAAAATCGTGATCCGTAGTTTCAATCATGTCTTTAGTACACGGCGCTTCCCCAATGAGCATCCCGCCCTCGTCGTATTCTTTCAAGACGGCGTTTAGCTGATCAAGCTGGGCATTTACCTCATCGCTGGCTGTCCCATATTCTGAATTGATGAGCATCAATTTCCACTGATCGCTCTCCAGAATTTCTTTTATCGAGTCAGGCAGGAATTCCTCTGGTATCGAGGAGCCAACGATGGATTCCAACCCGAGGACGTATTTTACGCCATCCACGGCTTCCATCTCACGGATCATCGCTCTGACCTCCTGGCTCGATAAGTCAGCGCTGACAAGAACCATGTGGGAGGAAGCAATGTTGAATTCCTCGCTCAGCTTGGAATTGGCGATGACATACTCCATATCCTCCGGCAAGCACTGTCCCAGATCATAGTACACCTCATCATTGGTCTTGGTATACCCGTAGCTGAACGGCGCAATTAACGCGGCGAACAGGACTAAAAACACTGGAAAAATCTTGATCACGCCTCTGGACAGGCCCTCCACCTTGGGAATCAGAGAGCGATGCCTCGTTTTGCGCAGCGGCTTATCCAGGAGTAGAATCAGAGCCGGCAGTGTGGTGACGCACCCGATAACGCCGAGAAAGACTCCCTTCGCCATGACGATGCCCAGATCGCGTCCAAGGGTAAAGCTCATAAAACAAAGGGCAATGAACCCTGCGATGGTTGTCACAGAGCTGCCAACCACCGATGTAAGGGTCTCTTTAATCGCACAGGCCATAGCCTCATTCTTATCCCCATAGATCTCCCGCTGTTCATTATAGCTATGCCAAAGGAAGATGGAGTAATCCATCGTGACGGCAAGCTGCAACACCGCGGAGAGCGCCTTTGTGATGTACGAAATTTCACCGAGAAAAAAGTTTGAACCTAGATTGACCAAAATCGACATCCCAATGCTGATCAGAAAAACAAACGGAATCAGCCAGCTATCCATAAACAGCATCATGGCCACACACGCGCAGGCGACAGCTATGGCGACATAAATGGGCTCTTCTTTCTCGCACAAGTCCTTCAAATCCGTCACCATTGCCGACATTCCGGAGACAAAGCACTGCTTTCCTGCAACGGCCCGGATCTCGCGGATCGCGTCCATCGTGTCGTCGGAGGAAGTCGAGGTGTCAAAAAATACAGCCATCATCGTGGCGTGATCCGTATTGAAAGCCTGATAGTATTTGTCCGGCAAAATTTCCATGGGAATGGAGAGATCCGCGATGCTATCGTACCACAACACGGATTCCACATGATCGACAGCCTCGATCTTTTGCTTCATCGCGGCCACCTCCCTGGCTGGCATATCCTCCACGATAAGAAACGAGAAGGCTCCTTTTCCAAAGTCCTCCAACAGCTCATTCTGGCCGATAACCGTATCCATATCCTCCGGCAAATAGTTCAGCATATCGTAGTTGATCCTCGTTGCAACCATTCCCATTGCCGACGGAATCAGCAAAAGAATCGCAATGATTAAAATGGGTACGCGGTAGCGAACAACCGCCCTTCCGAGTTTCATACTTCTTGATCCCCCTTGGTTTCAGTATAGATAGCTTCGATTTCATCCGGCTGCTGATGCTTAATGATTTTCACCGCGCAGAGCGCTACGCTGATACTCAACAGCCCTTCTGTCAAGAGCGAAATGCCCAGCAGGATCATGACAGCTTTTGCGCCGTCAAAAGGGCGCCGGATCAGCAAGAGCCCCACCAGCCCTGTCAGGGCGGCCAGCGCTGCGATCAGCCACCATTTTTCAACGCCGAAGCGCTTTGCATCAATGGCCATTTGAATCTTAAAGAGGCCGTCAGCGAGAAATAAAATCCCCATCACAATGTAGAGAACTGCGATAAAACCTTCCGGATGCATCAGCATGATCAGTCCCACCGCCGCCAGCAGCGCACCGTATGCCAGATCATACTGAAATGCTAATCGGTACAGATCTTTCGAGAAATATCCGACGACTTTGATGATCCCGTAGGCCGCCAGCAGGCCGCCTAGCACATAGCACAGGGTGGCGGTGGAAAACTCCGGAAATACGATCAGAATCACCCCCATAGCGGAGAGCGCCGCCGCCAGCATGATGGATCCAATCTTTGCAGTTCGTATGGATTTCGTGGAACGCATGGTTTCGCCACCTTTCTCTGTCACTTCCTTGACAGGATCTAAGTGTACTCCTTTTCTCCACATAAAAAAATAGACACCTCGAAAGGTGTGTGGGAATTTTAGGCATTCCGCCCGTTTTGCACAAATACCGTCACTGTAAAAAATCCTCTTGCCCTGCGCTCCTCCGAAATGCAATTTGGGCCGATCCCTCAAACAGAGAACAGATCCTGTGGAATTGCTTGACAATATCGTACCGCATTCCATCTTTCATCCAATCCAGAATCTGTCCAATCAGCTCACATTTATAATACTTAATGATAATCGCCTTATCCTCCTCACAGATGGCATACTCCCCGGCGACGCGCTCCACATAGCCTGTCACCACATACTCGCACACCCGGTTCAGGTACTGATCGTAGGTTTCCCGGTTCACCGAGTGATAGATATTGAGAATCGCCTTTTTATTCTGCATCGCAAAATCTATGGCGATATCCAAACACTCTTCCAGGGAAGCGGCTGAAGCGTGTTCCTCCATAATCTTATCCGCATTTTCCTCCACGATGGCCTCCACCAAGGCCGGGAGATCCTCAAAATGATAATAGAAGGAATTGCGGTTGATCCCGCAGTCCTCCACTATATCTTTGACGGTGATCTTGTGAAGCGGCCGTTCATTGAGCAGCTTTAAAAAAGACGCTATGATGGCGTTTCGCGTAAATGATGGCATAGGGTCCTCCATTTCGTGCGGAGTCACGCCCGACATCCGCCAAATCTTTGACACGGGTTACATCCCCTGTAAGAGAAAAATCCGACTGCCACATGACAGCCGGACTTCTCATCACACTGTGAACTGGGTAGGAAGGATTCGAACCTACGAATGCTGGAGTCAGAGTCCAGTGCCTTACCGCTTGGCGACTACCCATCATGAAAATCTTCCCAACGGACAGGGATTATCATATCATATGTCCGCAGGGTTGTCAAGAAAAAAATCCCAAAAAGTTCGCGGGACGCGATCTCCCCGGGCCCTACAGAAAAAAAGCGGCGAAAACTGGGTAGGAAGGATTCGAACCTACGAATGCTGGAGTCAGAGTCCAGTGCCTTACCGCTTGGCGACTACCCAATACATGCCCTTCAAGACAGCGGAACTATAATAGCATGTTTCCATTCCAAAGTCAAGCTTTTTTCTTAAATTTGCCAACCACTTGTTTTCAGGACTATCCTTAAAAGTATGGGTACCGCTCCGGTCTTTTATACATCCAATTTTTTCCACATGAATGCAAAAAAAAAGCGGAGTTCTAGAACTCCGACTATAAGGAGAAGGTATTTCTTTGGGTGTAGCAAAACATATAAACATAATATGGGGGGGTTACGATTATTATAATATCACATTCAAAATCATTTGGCAACCCCTTTATTCAAATTTTTTTAATATTTTTTATCTCTTTCGACACACTTTTTTCGTCTTTTCGACATATCTCGCTTATCAAGTCTCTTCTTCTAAAATCTGAACGAATTCCTCACCCGTCATCGTCTCCTTTTCCAGCAGGTACTGGGATATGCGGAGCACCGTCTCACGGTTTTCGAACAAGATTTGAATGGAGCGCTGATGCTGCTTCTTGATGATATTCATAACCTCCTCATCGATCTGCTGTTCGGTGACATCGCTGCACTTTTGCACCGGTCTGCCATCCAAATAGGCGCCGGACGGGGATTCCAGTCCCACCATGTCAAAGCGCTCCGTCATGCCATAGATGGTCACCATTCGCCTTGCCAGCTCCGTCGCCTGCTCGATATCATTGGCCGCGCCGGTGGATACCTGGCCGAGAAGGACTTCCTCCGCCGCGCGCCCGCCGAGAGCCACCGCAATCCGATCTTCCAGCTCTTCCCGGGTAATCAGATATTTATCCTCCCCTGGCAACTGCATTGTATACCCCAGCGCCCCCTTTGTTCGAGGGATAATTGTAATCTTATGCACTGGATCCGCATTGGGAAGAACATGTGCAAGAAACGCATGGCCAACTTCATGGTACGCAACCGATTGTTTCTCCTTTGGAGAGAGAACCCGATCCTTCTTGATCTTACCGGCGATGACGACCTCCAGCGCCTCCTCCAGATCCCACTGTTCCACGGCATTGCGATTGCGGCGCACCGCCAGCAGCGCGGCCTCGTTGATAATATTGGCAAGATCCGCTCCGGAAGCGCCAGGGGTGGACTTAGCGATGGCCGCCAGATCCACATTGTCCGACATTCGAATCTTCTTTGCATGGACCTCCAAAATCGCCTTGCGCCCGATATAGTCCGGCGTCTCCACCTGAATCTGCCGGTCAAAGCGTCCCGGCCGCAACAGCGCCGGGTCCAGCACTTCCGGGCGGTTCGTCGCTCCGATAATGACAACGCCTTTCGAGGAGTCAAATCCATCCATCTCCGTCAGCAATTGATTTAGCGTCTGTTCCCTCTCATCGTTGGTGGATAGGGACACTTCACGGCTCTTTCCGATGGCGTCAATCTCATCAATAAAAATAATACAGGGAGCCTTTTCCTGGGCCTGTTTGAACAGATCCCGCACGCGGGCGGCGCCCATTCCAACGAACATCTGAACGAATTCCGATCCGGACATGGAGAAGAAAGGAACGCCGGCCTCGCCCGCGACCGCTTTCGCCAGCATCGTCTTACCGGTGCCAGGGGGGCCCACCAAAAGAGCGCCCTTCGGCAATTTAGCGCCAATCTGAGAATATTTCTGGGGATTGTGTAGAAGATCGACGA
>JAHZBS010000369.1 GCA_019423265.1 Clostridiales bacterium | reverse complement strand
ATTTTTTAAAATTCTAAAAATACATGAAAGCTGGAAAATATCATACAATATGTAACATGCAAAAGAGAAAAGCCTTCGGCGGATTTTCCTATAGGATAAAAAAACTGCTTCTAAAAATCCGGAGAAAGGAATACACATGATATTGTTAATAAACACAGGACTAAGGAAGGGAGATAAACGATGGCAGAACAGATTATAAAAAACAATATCGCGGAAATTTCCGGCAAGGTTGTCTCTGAATTTACGTACAGCCATGAAGTGTATGGCGAAGGGTTTTACTCATTTAATGTGGAGGTGCCGCGACTATCGGATTCCTTTGATATCATTCCCGTTATGGTATCCGAGCGCTTGTTAGATGTGACAACATCCTATGTGGGTCAGTATGTCATCGCACAGGGACAGTTCCGCTCTTACAACAAACACGAGGATGGCAAGAGCCGCCTGCTCCTGTCCGTGTTTGTCCGCGAAATTCACATTGTGTCAGAGCCCGCCACTGGAAATCCCAACAGCATCTTCCTCGATGGATTTATCTGCAAAAAACCAATCTATCGCAAAACACCTCTTGGCAGAGAAATTACAGACCTGCTGCTGGCTGTGAATCGGCCGTATAATAAATCAGACTACATCCCTGCAATTGCCTGGGGGCGAAACGCTAGGTTCGCGCAGAACCTGGAAGTCGGCGCAAATTTGTGCATTTGGGGGCGCATTCAAAGCCGTACCTATCAGAAGAAGGCCGGCGACGGCGCTCAGGTTAGCACGAGGATCGCGTACGAGGTTTCCATCTCCAAAATGGAAATCACAAAAAAGGAAGAAGAAAAACAGGGTGAGTGAGATGCGCACGGGCTTAGTACACGCATATTTCGGGGATGGGAAAGGGAAGACGACGGCGGCTCTCGGGTTAGGGCTTCGCAGTGCCGGTTCAGGCATGACCGTATTTATGATTCAATTTTTGACATCCAGCCAGAGCGGTGAATTGGAAGCGGTCAAGCGGTTGGAGCCAGCGTTCAAAATATTTCGATTTGACAGAATGCGGAGGGAGACCTGGCCTACCACGGCGCAACAGTTGGAGGAAGCCCGAATGGACTCGGCAAATGCCATGCAGTTTGCCCGCAAGGTGATGAGCGCACATCAGTGCGACGTTTTAATTCTCGATGAGGTTTTGACTGCCCTTGCGCAGAAAATTGTGGATTTGAAAGAGGTGCTGGACCTAATCGAGAAAAAGCCCGCCGATATCGAGATCGTGATGACAGGCAAAGTCCTTCCGGATGCAATCTACCGCCGATCCAACTACGTGACAGAAATGAAACTCTGGAGACATCCGTACAAGGATGGAATGGCGGCAAGAGAGGGAATCGAATACTAGCAGCTTTCATAAAAGAGGCATTCAGCGCGTGTATTGACACGGTGAATGCCTCTTTGTCATATTGTAATTGCGGTATCAGCCGATGAGCTGTGTCATGTCGTAGAGTCCCGGGGCTTTGTCCAGGAGGAATTTTGCAGCGTTGACGGCGCCGATGGCGAAGATCTCTTTGCTCAAGGCCGTATGCTTGATTTCCACCAATTCATCCCTTCCGGCAAACAACACCGTATGTTCCCCCACAATTGTGCCGCCTCTGACGGCGCTGATGCCGATCTCTTTTGGATCCCGTTTTTGGCGCTTGGCGGGCCGGTCCAGCTCAAAGAAATACTCGTCTCCCAATTCATCCTTCAGCGATTCTGCGATGGAAAGCGCAGTGCCGCTGGGGGCGTCGATTTTCTGATTGTGATGGCGCTCGACAATCTCGATGTCGAACCCTGCCGGCGCCAGGACGGAGGCGGCTTTGCGGCACAGAGCCGTTATCAGATTGACGCCGAGAGACATATTGGCGGAATAAAAAAT
>JAHZBS010000368.1 GCA_019423265.1 Clostridiales bacterium | reverse complement strand
CCCGGATCCAAATCCTGAATCCGGGTCATATGGTCGCGAATGACAGTCAGACAGAAGGCGTGAATCGTCATGATGGAGGAGTACTGCATGAGGTTCAGCTGTGTCTGCAAATGTCCGTTGGAGGGATCCGCTTCAAGCTGGGCTAGAATGCCTCTGTACAGCTTATCCCGCATCTGAGCCGCCGCCGCATTGGTAAACGTCACAATCAACAGCTCTGAAACCGACACGGGATCCTCCTGATCCAACAGCATCTGCAAAATTCGTTCCACCAGCACGGCCGTCTTGCCGGAGCCTGCCGCCGCTGAGACAAGTAAATTTCCATCCCGATGGTCAATAACCGCTTTTTGCTCCTGGGTCCACTGCACTGCCAATCCAGCCTACTCCTTTTTCTTTGTGTCTGTGCGAAGCTTTTCCAGCTCCTGCATAAACGTGTCGATATCCCGAAACTGCCGGTACACGGAGGCGTACCGCACGTACGCCACTTCGTCCAGATCCCGGAGTTTTTCCATCACCATCTCCCCGATCTCCTGGGAGCGTATCTCCTTGTCGAAGGAATTGAGCGCCGTATTTTCGATCTCATCCGCCAGATGTTCCACCGCCGCCACCGGAACGGGCCTCTTGTGGCAAGCCCTCATAACCCGGTCCACCAGCTTCTCCCGGTCGAAGGCTTCCCGCGTATTATCCTTCTTGATGACGATCAGCGGCATGGTCTCCACTTTCTCATAGGTGGTAAACCGCTTCTGACACATCTCGCAAAGCCTTCGCCTTCGGATGGCGCAGCGATCCTCCGATGGCCTGGAATCAATGACTCTTGTATCTTCAAATCCGCAATATGGACATTTCATCTTAGGTTCCTCCTTCTGCCCCGGTGAGCCTTCAGAAATCCGACAGGCTCTGCACCCCGTGGTGCTGTGCCACATCGTCAATTCTGGCCCCAAAGGAGCGCATCTTCTCCAGATTATTCTCCCGAATCAATTCAAATAGCTCCGCCTGCGCTTCCCGCATGGCGATCTTCTCACTTCCCAGATAGATATTCTCGATATTGCTCAAAATATCGCCCACCAGATTGGACTTTTCCTTAAACGCCTCCTGCGCATCGATGATCTCACTCCGAATCGAGGACATCTCGCGGTCAATGCGGTAAGCCGCCTCCGCCGCCTTTTGCAGCCGGTCCTGGACATCCTGTGGAAGTCCCCCCTGGTACTTGTACCGAAGAGAATGTTCAATGGTCGCCCAGAAATTCATGGCCAGCGTTCGAATCTGAATCTCCGCCTTGACGATTCTCTGGCCGAACACCGTCTGAACCGGATATTTAATAATGATGTGATAACTCCTGTACCCGCTTGTCTTCTTGTGGGCCACATAGTTGATCTCCGCGATAATCTCCATATCCTTCCGGCCGCGGATGAGATCCACCACCGTATCGATATCCTCCACGAACTGGCATATGATGCGAACGCCGGCGATATCCTCGATCCGCTCTTCCACATCGCTGAGTTCCATGCTTTTCTTGTCCACTTTCTCTAAAATGCTGGATATCTTTTTGACTCTTCCATTTACCTGTTCAATGGGAGAATACTGTCCAAGGCTTGTATACTCGCGTATGATATTCTGAAATTTAATCACAAGCTCTTGCACCGCTTGCTCGTAAGGGATCAAAAATTCCCTCCACTGCTGTATCTCCATAGTATCCTCCATTCCGGAGCGTTGGCGACGAGGCAAATTCTGCCATGAGAGCTATCTGTGACGCTCCGGCACAGATTCGCTTTTGATTCAATTATAACAAGAGATTGATCGTTCGTAAAGAGATTTCTCTTTTTTCTTGCCTATGAAATTCTGTGAAGTAAATAGATGTGACCCATATAAGGGGAGAAGATTTTCCGACA
>JAHZBS010000367.1 GCA_019423265.1 Clostridiales bacterium | reverse complement strand
TGTCCATCTGCAAAGGAGGCGCACGATAAATGGCGAAGACATTCGACAGACCTAAGGCTTTGACAGATAAGCCGTTTCACTACTGTCCCGGCTGCACCCACGGCATTGTTCACCGTCTGGTGGCGGAGGCCATCGATGCGCTGGGCATTCAGGAGAAGACCATCGGCGTTGCCCCGGTTGGCTGCGCGGTGTTTGCATACGACTATTTTGACGTGGATATGCTGGAGGCAGCGCACGGGCGCGCACCGGCTGTTGCCACGGGGATCAAACGGGTTAAACCGGAGAATATCGTGTTCACCTATCAGGGGGATGGGGATTTAGCTTCCATCGGCACGGCGGAGATCGTCCACGCGGCGAACCGCGGCGAGAATATCACGGTCATCTTCATCAATAACGCCATCTATGGCATGACGGGGGGACAGATGGCTCCCACGACTCTCATTGGCCAGGTGACCACCACCAGCCCTTACGGAAGGGATCCCAAACTGGCCGGGTATCCTCTCCATGTCTCCGAGATGCTGGCCACAACCATGGGAGCCGCCTATATCGAGCGCGTATCCGTCCACGATGTGCCCAGCATCAAAAAAGCCGGGAAAGCGATTGAAAAAGCGTTCCGCAATCAGATTGAGGGAAAGGGCTTTTCTATGATCGAGGTTCTATCCACCTGCCCGACCAACTGGGGCATGGCGCCGGTGGATGCGCTGGGCTGGCTCAAGGACAATATGATACCGCAATATCCCTTGGGTGTCTACAGAGATAAGGAAGAGGAGGCGAAGGCGCAATGAGAGAGGAACGGATTATCTTAGCGGGATTTGGCGGACAGGGAGTGCTATCCCTCGGCAAAATTCTGTGCTTCGCCGGCATGGCAGAAAATCGCAACGTCTCTTGGCTTCCGTCCTACGGCCCGGAGATGCGCGGCGGCACCGCAAACTGTCAGGTCATCATATCCGACGAGCCTGTCGCAGCGCCTTTGGTGAGCCAGGCCACAGCGGTTCTCGCCTTCAATGAGCCCTCCCTCGTAAAATTCGAGGCGGAGGCCATGGAGGGGGCCGCCGTCATCGTCAACACCTCTCTCATCAGCCGCAAGGTGGGCCGAAGCGATGTGCGGGCGTTTTATGTGCCGGCGGGCGAGCTGGCACAGGAGGCCGGAAGCATCAAGGCCACCAATATGGTCATGCTGGGTGTCTATATGGCAGCCTCAAATCCCGTGGACCGCAAAATTATGCTGGGCGTCATGGAGGATATGTTTGCGTCGAAAAGCGCGAAATTATTCGAAGTGAATAAAAAAGCGCTGGAACTTGGCGAACAGTTCGCGCGGGAGAATGGGTAAGCTTTCGAAATTATCATGGAATTTTTAGATATTCAACTCAAAACTTTATGAAAAACCATGAAAATCAAGAGTTTCGAAGGCGCTTCTTGACAGGAGCGGCGTGATTTGATATAATTACTGGTAACTTGTGAGACAGTATTGCAAGCCATTGCGATGATGGAGACATTCCCTATGTGGAGCGACAGTTTCAGAGAGCCGGTGGTTGATGCGAACCGGTACGGCCCCAGATAGCGACTCACTCCTGAGCAGCAGCGCTGAACTGACAGTAAGCACTGCCGATTAGCCCCGTTACAGGCAGGTATGGCCGCAGGATCTGTGGTCGGGTTTTGTAACGACCCCCAGGTACCGTTTGAGCGGTCTTGTCGATCTTTCGGCAGGGCAAATAGGGTGGTAACGCGCGGATGACCTCGTCCCTACAGTGTGCATAGCATGCAGTGGGGCGGGGTTTTTTATTATATTGGAAATCCCCGGTGGAAGCATCCGCCGGAGGAACCAACATAATAAATCCTCCACGCAAGTACGGACAATACGGAGGTGAATGAATGGAAAATAAGCGAGTCTTAT
>JAHZBS010000366.1 GCA_019423265.1 Clostridiales bacterium | reverse complement strand
ATAGAGCGTCTGGCTACGGACCAGAAGGTCGCGGGTTCGAATCCTACTGCGCACGTTTTAGAATAAAAGACGGGATGGCAGATTGCCATTCCGTCTTTTATTCTCCGATAGGAGTCCGCTAGATTGGAAGAACCGAAGGTTCTTCCAAAGTTCGCGAAGTCGAACTTTTTTCGCCTCAAACAGGCTTACAATAGAAAAATTCCCGACCGCTCACATTCCGCATACATAGAATCCGGCCATATGGAAGCCTGGACTTCGCCAATGTGAGCTTTATTTAAGAAAAACATGCACAGGCGAGATTGCCCTATGCCGCCGCCGATGGAGTAGGGGAGTTCCTCTGCGATCACCGCCTTCTGAAATGGCAGCTGCGCCCGCTCCATACACTGTTTTTCCTCCAGCTGATGGAGCAGGGCGGCTCGATCCACCCGGATCCCCATGGAGGAGAGCTCCAGCCCGATATCGAGAATCGGGTAGTAGACGAGGATATCGCCGTTCAAGGTCCAATCGTCATAGTCAGGGGCACGGCCGTCGTGAGGCTTGCCCGACCGAAGGGGGCCTCCGATTTGCGTGATGAAGACCGCCTTAAACTCCCGCGCCGCCTCGTGCTCCCGCTCCTTAGGGGTCAGCTGAGGATAGCGCTCCTCCAGTTCTTGTGAGCTTAGAAAGGTGATGGTTTCCGGGAGAAAGGGCTGGATATACCCATATTGGCTTGTGATGAACGCTTCCGTCTCTTTTAGAACGTCGAAGATGGAGCGCACCGTCCGCTGCAGAGTTTCCATGGTCCGCTCCTCCCTGCGGATGACTTTTTCCCAATCCCATTGGTCTACGTAGATGGAGTGGATATTATCCGTCTCCTCGTCCCGGCGGATGGCGTTCATATCCGTGTAGAGGCCTTCACCGGGCTCAAACCCGTACCGCTTCAGCGCGTGCCGTTTCCATTTGGCAAGGGAGTGGACGATCTCCATCACGCGTCCAGTTTCCATCACATCGAAACTGACAGGACGCTCGATTCCATTCAAATTGTCATTGAGTCCGGTCTCCGGACATACGAAGAGTGGCGCGGTCACGCGGGTCAATCGCAATTTTTTCGCCAGCGCCACCTGAAAAAAATCTTTGAGTTGTTTAATTGCAATTTCCGTCTGCCGGATATCCAAGCTGGAGTGATAGGGAACGGTTGGCTGAATAAAAAACGACATAGAATCCTCCTTATGCTGTTTGATCTCGGTCGCCCTTTCGTTTATACGATGAAGGGGAGCAACCGAATTTTTTCTTAAATAGCTTGCTGAAATAGTAGGGGTCGTCGTACCCCACCTTTTTTGCGACCGCCTGAATGGAAAAATGTCCTTCCTCCAGGATGTCGCGGGCCTTTTCCAGGCGCAGATTGATCAGATAGTTGATAGGGGTGTCCCCTGTGACCTCTTTATAGATTTTGGTGATATAGGTTGTGCTGAGGTAAGTGGAGCGGGCAATGTCGTCCACCGAGATCTTTTTCATATAATTTTCCTGGAAATATTTTGTAATTGTCTGCGCGATGGTGGTCTTATCGTATGTCTCAAAATGAAAATAATCTTGCAGGCGGCTGGAAGACTGGGGAGACAGTTCCTTGAAAAGGATGACAAGGAATTGGAGGGCTAAAACCTTCGCCGTTAACTCCCAGCAGGCATCCTTTTTTTCGTGAGTGTTCATAATTTCATGATAGCTGTTGTAGAGCTCCTGAGAGTACTTTTTAATGGGTATGATGGGGCAATCCACTGGAATGATATTCATCGGGCAACCCCGGATAAAGAGATTGTCGACGCCCAGATAGAAAATGGTGGCGTCTGCGTTGGCGGAGGATACCGTCTGGTGGTGATCGGTGCCGGGGTTCAGGATAATCAGATCATCCTTGCGCACGGCATATTCCACACCGTCAATATGATATGTACAATCTCCGGAGACAATATAGTGTATGC
>JAHZBS010000365.1 GCA_019423265.1 Clostridiales bacterium | reverse complement strand
AATATCAAAAGATACACAATATTGGAGGAAGACTGGCGGAAGATTTCCTCGATAAAAGAGATCGACGTCAAGGCTTCCGCGTTAAGGTAATAAAAGCCGACAGCCGTTAAAATGAGAATGCAAAGCTGGATCAGACCCGCCAAACAGGAGGCGATGACTTTTCCCAACATCAACGCCGTTGGCTTGGCGGATGTGATCAGCATCTCCATGGCGCGGTTGGACTTCTCGCCGGCAACAGAAGTGGCCACAAGCTGTCCGTAGAGCAAAATACTCATGTAGAGAAGGAAGATCATCACATAGGAGATCAAGTACGTCGCCATAAAGCTTTTTCCCGTTTCGACTACATTGACCGAGACGGTTGAAGTTAAGATGGAGAGACTCTGATCGGATGTTAGACCTTGAGATTCCATCTGAATCATTTTGTTCATCGTGTCAAAAAAGCTATAAATCTGTTCCGATAGCGAGGAAGAAAAGCCAGCGGATTCCTGGTACAGAGTGATTGAGTCCAGCGCCGTAATGCGGATTGCTGCTTCAATCTCTCCGGAGTTGATTCGATCCTGAATCGCCGCCTCGCCGGGGTCGTCTTCGATCTGGTACGTATACTGGGCGGAGATGCCATTTGTAAAGAGGGAGGTATCCGTATAGTACCCTGTCTGGTCAATTACGAGAATAACTCCGTCGCTGTCGGATGCAACAGACGGTGTCTCAGCGGTATCCGTATCATCAGAGGAGGTTCCCAGATCTAGGAGGGAAGGGATGCTCATGCACAGGCCAATCAAGACAACACCGATGACAGTGACGATGATAAAAGCCTTGTTTTTAAGATATTGGCTTAGTTCAAATTGTAAAACCGTCCAAAACTGTTTCACGCATCTTCACCCGCCTTTTCAACGAAAATTTCTTCCAACGTCGGCTCCAAAACCTCATACCGCTCCAATTGGATGGGAGATTCTGCAAAAGTCTTTATCAGAGAGGTGCGCATCTGAGGGGAGGCAAGCTTCAACACACATCCGGAAAGTCTCGGCGCGATATCAAGAATAGCGGAGGATAAGCCATTTGCCCCTGCAAATTCCCTGACCTTGGCCGTCAACGTCTCGGATGGCTCAAGAGATTCGATATAGATGCGATCACGGGGATAGCTGCGCTTAATCTGCTGAAGATTGCCGTCAAGAACAATCTCACCCTGATGCAAAATGGCAATATTCTCGCAGAATTGTTCCACATAACTCATCTGATGACTTGAGAACAAAACAATTTTTCCTTCCTTCACAAGGTCACGAACAATGTCCTTGAGCAGCTGTGCATTAACGGGATCAAGGCCAGAAAACGGTTCGTCCAAGATAGCGATCTCGGGATCGTTCATGAGGGCGGAGGCCAGCTGAACCTTCTGCTGATTTCCCTTTGAGAGCGTCTCAAGATTCTTATCAAAGTATTCGGAGAGCTCCACTTTCTCCAGCCATTTTTTAGTGGCGGCAACTGCTGAGCGGCGGTCCATGCCCCGGAGCATAGCCAGGTAGGTTAGCTGGACTCCGATCTTTTTTTTAGGATAAAGGCCGCGTTCCTCTGGGAGATAGCCGAAGGAAACACCGGCGGAACGGAGGGGCTTTCCATCATACGTGACGCTGCCGGAATCACTGGGAAATACATCCATTATGATCCGGATAGTCGTAGTCTTCCCGGCCCCATTGCGCCCTAGAAGACCGAGAGCCGAGCCCTTTAGCGCTTGGAAGCTGACGCCGCGGAGAACGTGTTTTTCTCCAAAGCTTTTGTTCAGCGCATTGATTTCTAAACTCATGGTGTACCTCCTATCAGGATAGATAAATACAGCATACAGGGGTAGCGGAGTTTTGTCAAGGTAAATTATAATATTGGGGTTGATAGCATATTTATATCATAAGGTATAACACTTTACGAATCATACTTAAAAACAATAACATTTATAATGAAATTACA
>JAHZBS010000364.1 GCA_019423265.1 Clostridiales bacterium | reverse complement strand
TAGAGTATTTCAATAATTCTAAAATTTCTTCTCCATTCTTCCGATCCAGATTTCCCGTGGGTTCATCCGCCAAAATTAAGGCCGGATTGTTGATCAGAGCTCTTCCGATGGAGGCCCTCTGCTGTTGTCCGCCGGACAGCTGGTTGGGGAGATGTCCCTTCCGCTCTTTTAAATTCAGAGTACTCAGAATCTCGTCCAGATGAGCCTTATCAACGGTCCGGCCATCCAGCAATAGGGGCAGGGTAATATTCTCTTCCACGTCCAAAACAGGGATCAGATTATAAAACTGATAGATTAGCCCAATCTGGCGCCGTCTGAAGATAGCCAGCTTCGTCTCATTTAGGGAATAAATATCCGTATTGTCGATCCAGACCCGGCCGCTTGTAGGCCGATCGACACCTCCCAGAATGTGAAGTAAGGTCGATTTTCCTGACCCAGAAGGCCCAACAATTGCGATGAACTCCCCCTTTTCCACTGAAAATGAGACATCGTCCAGCGCCTTAACCTGCGTATCTCCCTTTCCATATATCTTTGACAAATGTTCAACCCGTAATATCTCCATAGGATCTCCCTTCCGTATCTTTGATGCTTTCAGTATACAGGCGCTGCGTGACATAGACGTGACTTGGAATGTGACAGTTCTGTCACTTTAGCAGTAGAAGCGGATTGTAAACTGAGTGCCGCTCCCCTCTTGACTCACAACTGTAATATCCCCTTTCTGTTGGCGGATGATGCTACACGCCATGGCAAGCCCGATTCCCACGCTATTTTCATCCGCATTTTTCCCTTTATAAAAGCGCTTAAAAATATGGGGAAGATCGTCTTTCCCGATGCCCTCCCCTGTATCTTCAATCTGAATCTGGGTATAGAGATTCGTCTGCACGGCTCTGATTTTTAAGCCGCCTACTTTCGTATGTTCAATACAATTTTTTATGATATTGGTGAAGGCCTCGATGGTCCAATGAGCATCTGCCATGATCTGCGCGTCGTCCTGTCCCAAAATTTCTAGAGATAACCCCTTGTCCTCCATCATGACGAGCAAGGGCGCAACCGCCTTATGGATCAGTGAAAAGGCCGTCAGCGGTTCCCGTTTTAGGGTGACGGCCCCCGCGTCCAACTTGGCTAACTTTAAAAGAGAGGATACCAACCATTGCATCCTCTCCAGCTGCTCCCGGATCTGGAGCAAAAAAGTCTTGCCCGTGTCAGCGTCCATGGGCTGTTCGCACAAAAGATCTGTCATCATGAGCATGGACGTCAGCGGAGTTTTGAGCTGGTGAGAGATATCGGACATGGAGTCTGCAAGCTGTTGCTTTTCTTTTTTCAGGGTTTTGGCCTGTTCCTCCAACAGAACTGTGACCTTATAGATTTCGCTTTGCAGGATGCTAAGCTCCCCCTCTTCATAGTTCTGCATTGCAAGGCGGTACTGGCCGTCGCGGATATCCCGAAGGTAGTCCGCCAATAGCCGCAATTTCTCATACCGGCGGTAGGTAAATAGGCCAAAGAGAAACAGCAATACTAGACCAAGCCCTCCCACCGCCAAGCCCGCCGCGGCACCGATAAAAAAACCCGCCGCGCCCGACGCCGCAGCGGTGATCAAGGCAAGCAGCGCGAAAAAGCGGGTCAGTTCCCGGTTTCTAGCAATCCACATTGCTCCATCATTCCTTTCGGTTACTCTATGATATAGCCTTATATCCCAACCCTCTCACGGTGAGGATATGGGTGGGCTCCCCCGGATTCGCCTCAATCTTCTCTCGAAGCCGCTTGATGCAGACAGAGAGCGTATTGTCATTGACAAATTCGCCGTCCACATCCCAGATCGCCTCTAAGAGCTGACTTCTCGTCAAAATCTGTCCCTTATTGTTGACAAGGGCCAGCAGCAACCTATATTCCGGCACTGTGAGCACCACTTCGCGGCCGTTCTGAAAGACCTTTCCCTGTTCCGGAAAAATGGTGAGATCCCCCAACTCTA
>JAHZBS010000363.1 GCA_019423265.1 Clostridiales bacterium | reverse complement strand
ATAGATTATCGTAAAATTTTGCTTTTTTCAAGAGAATTCTTCTAACGAAATGGGAAAAATGCTGATATGATAGAATCAAATATAAATTTGGTTCGTTCTAAAAAAAGGAGTTGTTGCAATGTTATACCCCATTCTCAATCATGCACGCACCGCCATCAGTTTAGACGGTGTATGGCGTTTTCGAGCGCTGAAACAGTTGGAAGTGACAGAACAGGATACGCTGCGGTGGAACGGCGCTTATGACACCATGGCGGTTCCAGGGTCGTATAATGACCAGAAAGAGGGCGAGGCGCTGCGGGATCACTACGGCCTTGTGTTGTATCAGAGGGATGTGAGCGTCCCGAAAAGTCTGTCCGATGAGCGGGTTGTTCTGCGGTTTGGCAGTGTGACGCACCATGCGGCCGTCTATTGGAATGGCAAGCTGATCGTAAGCCACAAGGGAGGCTTTTTGCCCTTCGAAGTGGAGATTGACACGTCTGATCTGGAAAAAACCAATGTGCTGACGGTGTCCGTGGACAATCGCATTGACCTGAGCACCCTGCCTGTGGGAAGCGAAAATCCAGGCGGGATATTTGGCAGTGTGCTGCCGGACATACCGGGAGTCCATCGGAAGAAGCAAAATTATCCCAACTTTGACTTTTTTAACTATGCGGGGATTGCGCGGCCGGTGCTTCTGTACTCGACGCCGAAAGACTATATCCGAGATATCCGGCTGCGATACATTGTGGAGGGCGGCTCCGCCGATGTTGTGTATGAAGTCGAGACTTCTGAGGAGTCCCTCGCATGCCGGGTGGAGCTGGTGGATGAGGAAGGCAATTCCATCGCGGAGGCGAGTGGACGGCGGGGGACGCTGAATGTCCCCCATGTGAGGCTATGGCAGCCGCTGGACGCCTATCTCTACACGCTGCGGGTTCAATGCGGCGAGGACGAATACGAAGAGCCTTTTGGCATCCGAACCGTGGAGGTGAAGGGAACACAATTTCTGATCAACGGCCGTCCCTTCTATTTTAAAGGCTATGGCAAACACGAGGATTCGGAGTATCGAGGCCGGGGATTGGACAATGTTTTGAATATCAAGGATATCGCCCTGATGAAATGGCAGGGGGCCAATTCCTTCCGCACCAGCCACTATCCCTATTCGGAGGAAATGATGCGCCTGTGCGACCGCGAAGGGATCGTCGTCATTGATGAGGTGCCAGCTGTGGGCGTCAATCTCAATTTTGGAAGCGCCCAGGGGCGTGAGCCCGTTGATACCTTCGCCGGTGTTAAGACCCACGAGCATCACCGCGACGTGATCCGGGATCTGATCGACCGGGATAAGAACCACGCCTGCGTGGTTATGTGGTCCATTGGGAATGAATCCGATACCGCCACATACCCGGAAAGTGCCGTCTCCTATTACCGGCCTCTGTACGAGTTGGCCCATCAACAGGACCCACAGAACCGGCCCGTGACATTGGTGGGCCTTCAGGGGCGGTATGGGAATGAGCCGGCGCTCCTGATGATGGATGTAATCTGTCTAAACCGCTACTACGGATGGTATGTGTATGGCGGTGATTTAGACGCAGCGAAGCAGGCGCTGAAGGTGGAGATGGACTATTGGGCCACCACGGGAAAGCCGGTTATGTTTACAGAGTATGGAGCCGATACGGTGGCGGGGCTTCGCCTGGCGACTCCGGTTATGTTTACGGAGGAATATCAGGTACAGTATTATAAAGCCAACCACGAAGTATTGGACGAGCTGCCGTTTTTCATCGGGGAACAGGCGTGGAACTTTGCAGATTTTGCAACATCCCAGGGGATTAACCGGGTAGAAGGCAACAAGAAGGGCCTGTTCACAAGAGATCGAAGGCCTAAGTTGGCAGCGCACTATTTCCGCCAGCGCTGGCACGACATTCCGGATTTTGAGTATAAAAGATGATTTGTTCGGGGAGGAGTTTTCACAATGGAAAAATCAGGTGCGCAGCAGTATAACAACGCGAAAATATGGCAAATTGGACTTTTTTCATTAAATAACGCCGCGACGAATC
>JAHZBS010000362.1 GCA_019423265.1 Clostridiales bacterium | reverse complement strand
TGATAATCGGCAGGCCCGTTGTCCCGGATGAAGAGTGGATGCGGACGATCTCCTCCTCTGGAACCGCCTGTAACCCGAGGGGGTAGGCGTCCCGAAGTTCATTTTTAGTGGTGAGAGGAATTTTGGCGATGTCCTCCGGTGTCTGGATCTCCCGAATATCAAATCCCTCTCTGTGATATTTTTGCTTGTAAAATTCACTGTGTTCTGAAACTCGCCGCAGCAGAGCGAGGAGCTTCTCAAAAGTGGAATCGTTGCACATAATGGCCTCCTACTGATACTGTAAATACGATAACCCGAGATCCAGCGCTTTTTCGTTGATGGCCCACAGTTTTTCTGGCAGGACTTGCCGCATGGCGGCGACCATGGCAGCGCGAGTGAAGGGGAAAGCCCCCTCGGCAAGGCCAGCGCCCAGCAAAATAATATTCAGCGTCCGGGGATTTCCCGCCAGAGTGTACAGAGCCTCGCCGTTCACGGCAATCACCCTGGAGGAACGGGTTCGCAGATAGGCGAGCATTTCGTCTGTGTGGAATTCCTGCCCCGTCAGGGAGGAGGTGATGGGTTTAATGGCTTTTGTGTTGACGAGGATAATCCCATGGGGTTTTACGTAGACGCTTCCGCGGACAGCCTCCGAAGGCTCGAATCCCACAATCACGTCGGCGCATCCCTGGGGGACAGCTGGGGATGCGCAATCATCTCCAAACCGGATATGGCTGGTGACACAGCCGCCCCGCTGAGCCATGCCAATGGTTTCGGAGGTGCGGACAAAATAGCCAGCGTTTAGCGCAGTCTGTGCTAAGACCTTGGAGGCCAAAACCGTTCCCTGGCCTCCGACGCCGGTCATTAGACAATTAAATGTCATTTTGAATCACCTCCCGAAATCGCGTGAACAGGGCATATCTGAGAACAGAGACCGCAGCCATAACAGAGACTGGGCTCGATATGGACCCTTCCCTCATCCGTCGTGATAGCGGGGCAGCCGATCTCACGAATGCATTTTTTGCAGTTTATACAGGAATCCTGAATCTCCATCTTGACCGCTGGCTTAAACAGAGCGATACAGGGGGAGCGGAAGATCACAACCGAGACGCCGGAGAAAGAGGCGGCCTCCGATACGGCGGCAACGGCTTCCTTCAGGTGAAGAGGATTGGCGGTTTTGACACATTTGACGCCGCAGGCTTTGACAAGTGCCTCAATGTCAATCTTTTCGCTGATGTCTCCCATCATGGTCCGGCCGGTGCCGGGGTGGGGCTGATGGCCGGTCATGGCCGTCGTGCTGTTGTCCAGGATGACGACGGTGATATCTGTCTCATTATACGCGGCATTGAGAATCCCGACAATACCCGTGTGGAAAAAGGTGGAATCCCCGATAAAGGCGATCTGTTTTTTATTGGGCTCCATACGGGAAAGACCTTGGGCGATGGTGATGCCGGCGCCCATGCAGAGACAGGTATCCACCATATCCAGCGGCTTTGCGTTCCCCAGGGTATAGCAGCCGATATCGCCGGTGAAGACAGCATCCTGCCCTTTCATGGCTTGCTTGACTGCGTAGAAGGAAGCGCGGTGAGGACAGCCGGCGCAGAGTACGGGCGGGCGGACGGGAAGCGCAGGGGGTGGCGGGAGGGAGGGGCGTTCATACGGTACAGACAGATAGGAACTGATGATTTCCAGCAGCGCCTCCGTACTGTATTCACCGGCATAGGGCGTGTGCCCTGTATGTTTTCCGCAGATTGTCAGGGGAAGGCCATCCTCCCCGCATAGCCGCGTCAGTTCCTCTTCAATGACAGGGTCCAACTCTTCCAACACCAATACTTGGGACGCGCTCTGTAAGAAAGATCGGGCAAAATCCTTCGGGAAAGGGTTGGCCGTCACCAATTTGACCAGCCGGCATGAGGCTTGAAGTGAGGTCAAGGCCTCTTTTGCATATGTATATGCGACGCCTGACGCGACGATGACCTGATCGCCGCTTCCCTCCACAGCGTTGCGCCCATAGGTGGAGAAAACATTGCTCAGCTCGCGAGCCAGAGCTTCGATCTTGAGATGGTTCTCATAGGAGAGCTTCGGAAAAATTGTCCATTTCGGG
>JAHZBS010000361.1 GCA_019423265.1 Clostridiales bacterium | reverse complement strand
AACCTTCTGTGCAATCTCCGGCAATTGCTTCACACTGGAAGGCAACATGGGAGGGTTGATCTTCAAGATCCATTCGCAGATGTCCTCACAGTGATCGCCAATCCGCTCCAGATCCGTAATGATCTTTAAAATGGAAAGCACGTCGCGCAGTTCTCCTGCCGCCGGCGACTGTCGCAGGAGCAAGTGAATGCAGCGCTTCTCGATGCTCGCCTCCATGGCGTCCACGTCGTCATCCATGGTTATGGTCTGCCGTGCCAGCTCCTCGTCCTGACTGACCATGGCTTTCATCACATTATCCAGCGCCTTTTCGATGATCGCTCCCATTCGCGCGATATCCTTCTGAAGGCCCTTCATTTCTTCCCGATATTCGATCCGCAGATTCATGTCACTGCCCGCTCCCTTCTTCTCCACCTATTATCCGAACCTGCCTGTAATGTAGTCTTCCGTCTTCTTGTTGGCCGGAGTGCTAAATAGCGTCTCCGTGTCGCCGTACTCGACCACATCCCCAAGCAGGAAAAAAGCTGTGTAATCCGATACTCTGGCGGCCTGTTGCATATTGTGCGTCACAATCAGGATTGTATACTCCTGTTTCAGCTCCAGAATGAGATCCTCAATCTTCAGCGTAGAGATGGGGTCCAGCGCAGAGGAGGGCTCATCCATGAGCAGAACTTCCGGTTTCGTCGCCAGCGCGCGGGCGATGCATAGACGCTGCTGCTGTCCGCCAGATAGACTCAGCGCGCTCTTCTTTAGGTCGCCCTTCACTTCCTCCCATATGGCCGCCTGCCGCAGACTCGTCTCCACCAGCGCGTCCAGCTCCGCCTTCTTCTTGATCCCATGGACGCGGGGGCCGTAGGCAATATTATCGTAAATGCTCATGGGAAAGGGGTTGGGCTTCTGAAAGACCATGCCCACCTTTGTCCGCAGATCGATGAGATCCATCTCCCGGTAGATATCGTCTCCGTCGAGAAGAATCGTCCCCTCCACACGGCTTCCCTCCACCAGATCATTCATGCGGTTGAGAGTCTTTAGAAAGGTGGACTTTCCACAGCCCGACGGCCCGATAAACGCTGTAATCCGGTTTCCATGCAGCTTCATATTGATATTTTTTAGAGCGTGAAAATCGCCATAGTAGAAATCCATCGATTCCACAATAAATTTGTCCATGCTATACCTCTCCATTATACAAGACTCTCAGAACTTTGTCATGAGTTTTCCGACTTTTCGGGATAAAAAGTTGAGCAGGATCACAACGAGGATGACCACCACACCGATGGAACAGGCCATGGAAAGGTCCCCCTTTTCTTTCGCCGCAAGATAGGCTTGCACCGTAAGCGATGCCCCGGACTCCAACAGATTTCCTGGAATTCTTGCCTGTGTCCCGGATGTGAAAAGCAATGCCGCCGATTCCCCGATAATCCGCCCGATACAGAGAATCACAGCCGTCAAAATGCCCGGCGCGGAGGCGGGAATCACAATCTTTACGATCGTCTGTATCTTCGTCGCCCCCAGCCCCAAGGAGCCTTCCCTGTAGCTCTCAGGGACCGTCTTGAGCGTTTCCTCCGTCGTCCGGATAATCGTGGGCAGCAGAATAATCGCCACTGTACACGCTCCAGCAAGAACGGAAAAACCCATCCCCATAAACCGCACGAATAGCAGCATTCCAAAGAGGCCATAGATGATGGATGGAATCCCTGCCAAGATTTCAATGCAGAACCGGATGCTGCGCAGTATCTTTCCCGGTTTGGCATATTCATTCAAATAGACGGCGGCGGAAATGCCGATGGGCAGGGCAATGAGCAGGGAAAGGCCTATGATCATCAGCGTTGTCACCAGCAAAGGAAAGATCCCGCCTCCTACCCTGACTACCTTCGCCTGAACCTGCCCCGTGTCCGGCAGTAAGGCGTTCAAATCCCCACAGTTCTCTGCTGTCAGCTTTGTGTCTCCAATGGAAACAATCTGATCTCCCTTCGTCAACTTCTGGCGGTGTCCGTTTTGATTCACCGCCGAGGCGAAGGGTGAGCCTTTCTCCATGGAGGTAATATAAAATCCATCGTCCCTCGCCTCTACCTGCACCCCCAGGT
>JAHZBS010000360.1 GCA_019423265.1 Clostridiales bacterium | reverse complement strand
AATCCACCTCCCTGTATAAGCAGGCGGATATGCTGGCAGCGCGGATGAAGAAGGGGCGCATCCTCGGGGAGCAGACTAAGCTGGCACAGCTGATGCAGGAGGAAATTCAAGAGGAAGGCGACTTCATCGTGGATGAGAAGGAAAAAGCTTGCAGCCTGACAGCGGATGGCGTAAAAAAGGTTGAGCAGTATTTCGGCCTGTCCAATTTCAGCGATCCAGAAAATGCGGAGATCGCCCACCATGTGAACATCGCGCTGAAGGCGAGGTATCTCATGTTCCGCGACCAGAACTATGTGGTCAAGGATGGGCAGATTGTGATTGTCGATGAGTTCACCGGGCGTCTTATGCCTGGGCGCCGCTACTCCGACGGGCTTCATCAGGCCATAGAGGCCAAAGAGAATGTGGAGGTCAAGCGGGAGAGCAAGACGCTGGCGACGATTACCTTTCAGAACTACTTCAACAAATATGAAAAGAAAGCCGGCATGACAGGTACGGCGAAGACAGAGGAGAATGAGTTCCAGCAGATCTACGGGATGGATGTAGTGGAGATCCCGCCCAATCGGCCTGTCGTCCGCATCGATCACCCGGATATGGTTTACAAGACAAAAAAAGAAAAATACAGAGCGGCTGTGGAGGATATCCAGGAAAGCCATGAGAAGGGACAGCCGGTTTTGGTCGGAACGATCACCATCGAGGACTCTGAGCTGTTGAGCAAGATGCTGAAGACGAAAGGCATTCCCCATAATGTCCTAAACGCGAAATTCCACGAGCGGGAGGCGCAGGTGGTCGCGGAAGCGGGGCAGAAGGGCGCTGTGACCATCGCCACCAACATGGCCGGACGTGGCACGGACATTAAACTGGGTGACGGTGTGGCGGAGCTCGGCGGGCTGAAAATCATCGGTACGGAACGCCATGAGGCGCGCCGGATCGACAATCAGCTGCGGGGCCGTTCGGGACGGCAGGGAGATCCCGGTGAGTCGCGGTTTTATGTTTCGATGGAAGACGATCTGATGCGGATCTTCGGCGGCGAGAGGATGACAAAGGTTCTGGAAACTTTCAGGATACCGGAGGATACGCCCATCGAGGATAAGACCTTCTCCAAGGCCATCGAAAAGGCACAGATGCGGGTGGAGGAAAATAACTTTGGCATACGTAAGCGATTGCTGGAGTATGACCAGGTTATGAATGAGCAGCGGGAGATCATCTACGGAGAGCGCCGGAAGGTTTTGGAAGGCGATGATCTGCGGGATGAAATCATGCGAATGATCGAGGATGTTGTGGAGCGCAGCGTAGCGGAGGCGGTTGGCGAAGCGAAGTATGCGGAGGAATGGAACTTCCGGCATCTTCGGGATGAGTTGTGCTCCATCATTCCCTTGACAGATCTGGACGTCGATCAGAAAGAGCTGGATAGCTTGACGCAGCAGGCGTATACGGAGCGTCTGACGGAAAAGGTGAAGGAGCTGTACGAGGCCAAGGAACAGGAGGTCCAGCCAGACCGAATGCGGGAAGTGGAGCGGATGATTCTGCTGCGCGTCGTGGACAATCGATGGATGGACCACATCGACATCATGGATCAGATGCGCCAGGGAATTGGCCTGCAAGCCTACGCGCAAAAGAATCCGCTGGATGAGTATAAATTCGTGGCGTACGATATGTTTGAGGAATTGAGCCAACATATTCAGGAGGACACGCTGCGGTTCTTATATCGGATACGGATCCAGGAGAATCAAGAGGTTGAGCGCAAAGAGGTGGCGCAGAATGTGAGTACCAACAGGGGTGAGGACACATCCAAGGCCAAGAAGCCAGTCAAGCGCGCGGAGCCAAAGGTTGGACGGAACGATCCCTGCCCGTGTGGAAGTGGGAAAAAATACAAAAATTGCTGCGGGCGGGACGCATAGACAAAAACCTGTGGGGATGGGGCGTCAAAAGGGCCCTAGCTGTTAAGGGTTTGACACCTGAAAAAACTTTACATCGGAAAGGGTGAGATATGTGCTGGAATTTGACGAGTACAAATTAGAGCTGGAAAAATATAAGGGCGCAGTAGAAGAACTGGGTGAGTCACTTTAACCTGGCGGCGCTGCGGTTAAAAGTAGAA
>JAHZBS010000036.1:5498-15597 GCA_019423265.1 Clostridiales bacterium | reverse complement strand
TGGCGGGACGCCAACTTTTGATGGCGGGACGCCAACTTTTGATGGCGGGACGCCAACTTTTGATGGCGGGACGCCAACTTTTGATGGCGGGACGCCACCAGAACTAAGTCCGCCTCCGGCGGATTTTCAGTTAAAAAACGGCATCCTTCTCCATGAAGAATGCCGTTTCTTGTCCTAGGAAATAACCGGATCACTGCTGTGGAGGTGTCGCCGGCGGGTTTTCGTCCTTCGCGGCAATCTCCTGCACTCCGATGAAGAACTTATTGGTGAACTTCCGAATAAACGGAATCCCTTTGTTCTTGTGCTTGATGACATCCAGCAGGAACAGGATGACGAGCACCAGCTCTCCCAAATCAATCAGGCCGATAATAAAATTAAAGACCTTGCGGATAAAAGAGCCAAAGGAGTAAAATGCGCGCGCCATGCCGTAATACCATGCGTCGAGGGCGGCGTCGCTGACAATCCCGGCGAAGAAATTGTAAATTCCGTTGGAGATGGATCTCAGCAGGCTGGTAATAATGGAAATGACCAAGGTGAGCAAAAATACGTCCAGAATGTTCTTGGTCAGCTCCTCATCCTTCAGCGCGATGACCGCAAAGCCCAGGATTAGGAAGACCAGAGTCGTATAGCCCATATACGCCAAAATGATGGCCAACACGCTGAAGGCTACCGTATTCAGTTTCCAAGAATGTTCCATATCATGACCCCTTTTCTAATAATATGTATCACTTATCGAAATTAGTATATCATAGGTTGGAGTACTTCGCAAGAATAAATTCATATTTTGTTCACATTTTACATAAGATACATAATTCCTTTTTACAGAAAAGGAGGAATAAAACTCTCCTGGGCTGCATCCCCCTCCTGAATAAAGCCATTTTCAACTCCAAGGGTAAGCGCGTACTCCACCAGCCTTGCATACTGTCGATGGCTCAGCCTGCGGTTCAGCTCCGGACACTCGGATGCGACCTGGCTCATAGGCGTGTACTGGCTCATCAGACTGATATAGATATCATCTCCATAGGTCTCATACAAATATTTGAGAATCCGCTTCGAGTCTGTCTCCTGCCGATGGCCTGGCAGGGCTAGATGGCGCACCATGACGCCGCGGACCATATACCCCTCCCGGTTCAGGATTGGCGCTCCCACCTGATCCACCATAGCCGCAATAGCGGCTTTGGCCACCTGGCTATAGTCCTCAGCATTGGAGTACCGCGCCGCGAGCGCCGGACTCATATACTTAAAATCCGGCAGATAGATGTCGATCAGCCCTCTGAGCAAGTGGAGAGACTCCGGCCTCTCATACCCTGAGCTATTGTACACAACGGGAATCACAAGTTCCCGCCCGCGAATCCTTTGCAGTGCTTCCCGGATGTGAAGCAGATAGTGTCCCGGCGTAACGAGATTGATATTGTGAACCCCCTGGGCCTGCAACTCCAACATACAATCGCAGAGCTGCTCAATGGACAAATTTTCTCCCACCGCCCTGCGGCTGATCTGGATATTTTGGCAAAAGACGCAGCGCAGGCTACAGGAGCTGAAAAAAATCGTGCCCGAACCATTCTTCCCGGATAATACCGGTTCCTCCCACATATGGGGAGCCACCCGCGCCACTCGAACGGTCTCTCCCGTTGCACCGCAAAAACCGGCGTTCCCCGCCAGCCTGTCTGCCCCGCACTGCCGTGGACAGAGCCTACAATGGCTTAATTCAGCGAGCCCCATCCCTCTTCCCCCTGCAAAACGATTAAAATAGTCCGAAATAGCCGGCCAATAAAACCAGCAGCGCAAATCCGATTCGATAGAAGGCAAAATATTTCATCGGCCGCTTTTTCAAAAACGCGATAAACCGATCCACAACAACCAGCGCCACCAAAAATGAGACAAAAAATCCGATCCCTAAACCGTACATCTCAAGGGATGTCATATTGGTCAATCCGCCAATCTTAATCAATTTTAGCGCGCTCATGCCAATCATCACAGGTATGGCCAGAAAGAAGGAAAACTCTGCCGCTGCCACCGTCGATAAGCCTGCCACCCATCCTCCGATGATGGTTGACGCAGAGCGGGACATGCCGGGTATGATGGCAAGGCACTGAAATGCGCCAATGATAAGCGCCTGCTTTGGAGAGACAGACAGGTCCGCCCCCACGTGATTGCCGCGAAAGCGCTTCTCCGCCCAGATCATCAGAAATCCTCCTACAAACAAAGTGACAGCGACTGTGTACGGATTGAACAGATACCGATCCGCGATGTCATCCAGCGCGATCCCGATGACCGCGCCTGGAATACATGCAATGCCAATCATCAGCCAGAACTTAAACCCAGAGCGCTCAAACCCAACCTTCTTCGGAAAAAAGTGAATCAGCGTGTCCTTAATTTTTTTCCAATACAGCAACACGATGGCGAGAATCGCCCCCAATTGAATGACATAGGTAAACGTCTCAACGTAGTTGGGCGATTGGCTGCTAAAGGCCAGTAGCTTTTCCGCGATGATCAGATGCCCCGTCGATGAGATGGGCAAAAACTCTGTGATCCCCTCTACGATGCCTAAAACGGCTGATTTTATGAGAAATAAGATCGTCTCCATAATCCCCTCCACACTGCCGCCTTCACGGCATATTTTAAATCGCTTGGCTCAACTTACCGACCGATATACAACGCTTTTACAGTATATGGACCTCTGCATCCAAATAGTCCATACCTATTGGAGTAGACAATAAATCCCCACACAGGCACAAATCTGCAAAATCAGGATCATGGGAAGGCCCACACGGAAACTCGTATGCAGCGTTTTGTGGTGAAAGACGGCCATTCCCAGTATCGCCCCCGGCGATCCCCCTGCCATGGCCGTCATAAACAGAACCTTCTCCGGTATTCTCCACTGGCGCCTCCGCGCTCTGCGTTTATCGACGCCAAATTGAATAAAGGACACAAGGCTCATCAATACACAATACCCAGCCAGCCAGTAAGTCCAGCTCACCTGCAAGTCCCCCTCCCCGATATAAAAATGCACGGCGCGTTCCTCCTCCATAAAAACGGCGCGCCCGTGCATTTTTCGCTATCCTCTGTTCGATGCGATCCAAAATTATGCCCGGTTGACAGAACCGAACAACTCCATCTTCTCCTTCACCGTAGCCATAATGGCATCGGTGCCGGGTTTCAACAACTTTCTGGGGTCAAAGCCCTTTCCCTCCAGATCTTTTCCCGCTTCGACATATTTTCTTGTGGCATCCGCGAAAGAAAGCTGACATTCCGTATTGACATTGATCTTGGATACTCCCAGGGAGATCGCCGTCTTGATCATATCCTCGGGAATCCCCGTGCCGCCGTGCAGCACAAGGGGCATGGTCCCCGTCTTCTCCTGGATCTCTGCCAGCACCTGGAAATTCAAGCCCGCCCAATTTGCCGGATATTTTCCGTGAATATTGCCGATTCCAGCGGCCAGCATATCGACGCCAAGGTCTGCAATCCGTTTGCACTCGTCGGGATCCGCAACCTCGCCGGCTCCCACAACGCCGTCCTCCTCGCCGCCGATGGAGCCAACCTCCGCCTCGACAGAGATTCCCTTGGCGTGGGCGATGCTGATAATCTCCTTCGTCTTCTCCACATTCTCTTCAATGTCATAGTGGGATCCGTCAAACATAACCGACGAAAATCCGGCGTCGATGGCTTTCTTCGCGCCCTCGTATCCGCCGTGGTCCAAGTGCAGAGCCACCGGCACCGTGATATTCAACTCTTCGAGCATCGCCTTGACCATGGCGGCTACCGTCTTAAACCCTGTCATATATTTACCGGCGCCCTCCGACACCCCGAGAATCACAGGCGACTGATTCTCCTGGGCCGTCAAAAGGACCGCCTTCGTCCACTCTAAGTTGTTGATATTAAATTGACCGACAGCATATTTTCCCGCCTTGGCCTTTTGCAGCATATCCTTTGCTGAAACTAACATTCGCTGATTCCTCCTCGATAATTTTGCGCAATCCTGTATCTTCCTCTAGTATACAATCATATGCGTATTTATTATACGGCAAATTTTTCTAAAAAGCAAGCCTTGCTTTTCGTTCACTCGTGCCGCCGAAGAAAGGACAGGACTTCCTCGCGGTCGGGCAGCGCATAAATGGCGCCTTTTTTTGTCGCCGTCAGCGCTCCCACCGCATTGGCAAAGTGAAGTATGGGCAATATCTCCCGTCTCTCCATTCTTTCAATGTCATAGCCGCCTGTGAGAAGTTTATAGAGAAATCCTCCGGTGAAGGAGTCCCCCGCCGCGGTGGTGTCCACCGCCCTCACAGAGAATCCGGGCGCCGTCACGCTGTAGTCGGGCAGCACCGCGCAACACCCGGCGGCGCCCATGGTGATCAGCAGCGCTTTGAGCCCATACCTCTCCAGGAGCGTTCGCCCGCCATCCAGCAACCCGGCGTGATCGGTGAGAAAATAGAGCTCATCCTCCGAGACCTTGACGATATCGGCCAGATGCAGTGCCTTTTGTATACAGTCTCTCGCATCGCCCAGATCCGCCCACAGATTCTCCCTCAGATTCGGGTCAAACACCGTCAGCGCCCCCTGTTCCCTGGCGTACTCTGCCAGGCGATAGCTAGTCTCCCGGGAATCCCCCTCGGCCAACAGAACGGAGCTAAAGAAAAAGCAGCGCGTTCGCTCCAGCATCTCCAGGTCCACATCGTCAAATTGGAGCATCGTATCCGCTCCGTTTTTTCGGTAGAAGCTAAAGGAGCGATCCCCTTCTTCATTCAAATGAACAAAAGCCAGCGTCGTCTTGTACTGTTTCGATAATAGAAGATTCGCTGTGTCAATCTTATTTTCCCGCAATGTTCGCCTGAGTGTACGGCCAAACGTGTCGTCCCCCACCTGCCCGATGAACCCCGTCCGAAGTCCCAGCTTGGAAGCCGCACATAGCATATTCGCCGGTCCGCCGCCGGGATTTTGCTCAAAGACAGGGTTGTTGTGGTCCGAAACGCCAACAGGCGTAAAATCAATGAGTAGCTCCCCCAGGGATACTACATCCAGCATATCGCGCATATCTCTCATTACGTCGTCTCCCTCTCTATCAATTGGACCGGCAGGACTGTTTTATTGGGGATCACTTTCTGCTCTAGCTTGTTCAAAATATTGGTCACCGCGTAGTGGCACATCTCCTCCACCGGCTGGCGGATCGTGGTGATTGTGGGCGTTGTCAGCGAAGCCACCTCAACATCGTCAAATCCCACCAGCTTTAGATCCCCGGGCACCCGGATCCCTAGTTGAGCGCAGGCCTGTAGAACCTGGGCTGCGATCACATCGCTGCTCGCAAAAATGCCGTCAAACTGTGGGTTCTCTCGCAAAATTTTGACGATATACTCTTGGTACTCCATTGCCTCGAACTGCGCTTCACAGGTGTTAAAGACTGTCCCCTGCAACCCGTATCGCGCACAGGTATCCAAAAATCCCTGCTGCCTGGCATCCGCCGGCATGGGCACCTCAATAGTTCCCCCGATATGGGCCAGATTCCGGCATCCCTTCCCATACAGATGTTCTGTCGCCAGCTGGCCTCCCTGATAGTTATCGCATCCAACGAAGGGAATATCGCCTGCGATAGACCGCTCAAAGGTGATCAAGGGCATATCCAGCTGAGAAAAAGCCTCCGTCTCCTCTGTCCGGCTGCAAAGCACAATGCCCGATACCTTGTTGGAGCGAAGCATCTCCAGGTATTCCGCCTCCTTATCAGCCTGGTGGAAAGAATTGCACAGCATGATCTTATACCGATTCAGCGATGCATAGTACTCCAGATAGTTGACGACTTTGCTGAAAAAAGGATGCATGACAGAGGGCACGATAACGCCGATCACCTGCATTCGCTTTTTGGACAGAGAGCGGGCCGCCTCGTTGGGCTGATAGTTCAAATCCTTCATCGCCTGATACACTTTTTCTCTCGTCTGTTGGCTGATATAGCCGCGATCATTTAAGACCCGGGAAACGGTTGTCACTGTGATGCCTGCCCGCTCCGCTACATCCTTAAGGGTTGCCATTGTCGATTCCCTCTTCCTTTCCATCGGTTTTGCTCCGGCGCAGCTCCTATTTCCTACTCCATGTACCTATTCTATCACGCTTTCACGGTATCTGCAACCACTGGGGTGCCTGTTTCAATGGTAAATTCATGGGTCCGCAAATCTGCCTGCAAAATCGCTGTATATCCGCCGGATTCTCTCACAATCCGAATGCTGTTTTCGTCGGGCAGCGAAGTGGATATGCTTCCGGAGAATGCCGGAAATTCATTTCGAAAGATCATAAGCTCACGAAGCTTCTGTACGACGGGCCGTTTAACCGCCTCCTCAATCTCTTCCATGGTATAATAGTGCCGGTTGATGTCCCGCCCCTGCCGGCTGGATTCCATCAGCGCAATATCATTGGCCCCGGCGAGAAGCCCAACATAGTAAACCTGTGGAATTCCAGGGGCGAAAAATTGGATCGCCCTCGCCAAAAGATAGGCCTGATCCCGGTTTCCTAAAGCGGAGTAATAAGTGCAATTGATCTGGTAGATATCCAGGTTGTTGTACGCTGCCGTATTATAAATTTTTTTAACATTGGCTCCCTTGGCAAAGAGCATTTCCTTTGTCTCTTCAATCTCCTCGTCGGAGAGCAGGTCCTTTACATCCACAACTCCGATTCCATCGTGGGTGTCCAGCGTCGTAAACTGTTTTCTCGGACAAATGTCCAGCCAATGCTTGAGGTGGTCGCCCCGGCCGGTATATAAGGCGTGGAGGACGAGCATCGGCAGCGCAAAATCATACACCCAAAACCCTTTTTCCGCGATTTTCTGCTGGATGGAGTAGTGCTCATGGATCTCCGGCAGAATCTCCACTCCGTAAGGCTTTACGATCTCCTCGATCTCATATAATAGATCCCACACCTGGGGCTCCACGAAAAAGCAGCTAGTGTTGGGCTTTTTGACTGCATAGGCAAAGGCGTCCAGGCGAATCATGGATGCCCCTCTCCGGCACATATGGCGCAGCGTATCTTGGATGAAGGCTTTCGTCACCGGAGACTCCACGTTGAGATCCACCTGCTCTTCGCTGAAGGTACACCAGATTTTCTCTGAAGTGCCATCGGCAAACTCCACCTCAATATACGGCGCTCTGGGCTTTCGCTTGTAAATGAGGCCAACCTGTTCCGGAGTTGGCTCCCCCTTATCCCAGAAATCCTTATACCGTATGAAAAAATCGCGGTATGGCGATCCGTCCTTGTTCTCCTGAAAGTCCCGATAGTATAAGGAACTTCGTGAGATATGATTCACCATGAAATCGAACATGACCGGGTAATCTTCGCTGATGGCCTTCACATCATCAAAGGTTCCCAGCTTTTCATCCACCTTGTCATACTGAATCGGAGCAAAACCTCTGTCCGCAGATGAAGGAAAAAATGGTAAAATATGCACGCCTCCAACCGCTCGGACAAAGTGTCGATCCAGCGCCTGTTTTAGTTCTTTTAAATTGCGCCCCATGCTGTCTCCATAGGTGATAAGCATGATTTCATTTTTCATCCCTTCACAAGCCTCCCATATCATTCAGTGTTAAATCTAGGGCAGTTGGACCGTTCTTATATTTCCCCCATCTAACAGGACTATCCAACAATTTTGAGTGCCGGCAAAATGTGTTGTCTATGTCAAAAACCTTTCTTGCCTTTGGTCAGGACATAAAATGTCATTCCTACTATCGCAACAATAAATTCTGTCAATGGATAGGCACACCACACGCCTGTCATCTCCAGAATTGCAGAAAGCAGGAAAGCCATTGGCACAAGCACTGCCAGCCCTCTCAAGAGGGTGATAATCTGAGCGAGGCGGGGACGCTCCGTTGATGTAAAATATGTGGCTGTCACAATGTTAAACCCGATAAACGGACAGGCGAGAAAATACAATTTCAGCCCTGTTACTGCAAGTGCTTGAAGCGTTTCATTTCTCTCAATGTTAAAAATAAGGGCAATCTGTGAAGCATCAAAGAATATGACCGCATACATTATGCCTGACAAAAGAAGTGCTGTGACCATAGCGGATCGCAATATGATTTTTATACCTGCTGTATTCCCTGTTCCATAATTTGAACTAAGGATCGGCTGTATGCCCTGTGACAATCCCGTATAGATTGCAACGACTACCAGAGAAATGACTGTGATAATTCCAAAAGCCGCCACGCCGATATTCCCTGCTAATCGGAGAATGATAAAATTGAACAGGAACATCACGATGCCCGAAGATATTTCCACCACAAACGGTGGTACACCGCTCGATATGATTTCACGTAACTTTCTCACGTCCGGCATGGATTTTATAAAATGAAACCCATTCTTTTTTTTGATGAAATATGGAGATAAAACGACAATACTGATAATGGGGGCCAGACCTGTGGCAAGGATGGCCCCGAATATTCCCATGCGAAGCGGAAAAATAAACATATAATCAAGAATTACATTAGACAGGCTTCCACTCATCATTGCCACCATGGAGAGTGACGGACACCCGTCATTTCTCACAAAACATTGGAGAAGATTATTTGTCAAAAAAGCCGGAGCAAACAACAGCATGACTTTGAGATATGTGTTTGTCATGGAAAATACTGTGCGATCAGCCCCTAACACTTTTACAAGCAGGCCTGACAAGAATACGCCAGTTAAAAAAAACAGAACTGCGAAACAGGCTACCATGTATACTGCGTTTGTAAAAATCCGACTGGCTTTTTCATTTTCGCCGCGACTTTTTGCAATCGAATATCTCGTACCACCGCCCATGCCAATCATTAGCCCTGTTCCATTTAACAGACAGAATACAGGAAAAGCAAGGTTAAGGGCGGTTAGACCGTTTGCCCCTAGACGGGCCGATACAAAAAAGGTATCCGCTAAGGTATAGCAAGAGTAGGCCATTTGCCCTAAAATGTTCAGCGATACATACTTCACAAAATTTTTCAATACCGCTTTGCTGTCATTCATATCCACTACTCCTCCTAACCAATAAAGGCATTTTAAACTGCCGTCATAATTTGAAAGGGTATCCCAAACACCTTTTAACCGCCGTTCGGTCTGAACAAAAAATCCCGTACACAAATAGCCTTTGTGTACGGGAGCGTTTCAAACCGATACCGATATGATAGCATAAAGCAAATGCGAAATCAATCGCTTTGCTCAAAATTTTTTAAATGATTGCCAGGCTTTCTCCTCTTTCTGGCATTTCCTAAACTTTACGTAGTGATGTGGCGATATTCCTCTACTATGCACCGTCAGCGGATTCCATCAAAAACGCTTTGATTTCGCCCAGGAACACAGGGCCGTATTTCTTTAATTTGGCCTGTCCAACACCCGACACTTTCAGAAATTCTTCCTCTGTAACCGGCATTTTACTGCACATATCCCGGAGTGTGGCATCGGAAAATACCACATAGGATGGCACATGGGAGGAAGCGGCGACGGAAGCTCTCAACCGGCGAAGCCGCTCAAACAGACGGCTCGCAGCCGTTCCCGCCACCGACGCGGCCGACTCACGCCCATGTCCTGTTTTTTCCGTTGGCGCATCCTTGACGATCTTCATCCGGATGGGTTCTTCGCTGTGCAGCACCTCCTTCGCCCTCTGCCGGAACAGCCGGAGGATCGGGTATTCTCCTGTCGTCACCTCCAGGCATCCCATCAATTCTAGCTGCGTTATAATCTCTCGAATCCTAGTCTCCGACTCATCCGCCAGAGATCCGTAGGTGGACAGCGCATCCAGCGATAAAGTTTGGAGACGCTTTCCCTTGCTGCCCCGCAAAACGTCAACCACCATTTTGACGCCGAATCGCTCTCGAGTCTGGTGTACGCACAGCAAAATCTGCTTGACCGCTCTGGTGACATCAACTTCCTCAAAGTTTGCTCTACAGCTGCTGCAATTGCCGCAGTAGGACGGCGCCTTCTCCCCAAAATACCGCAGAATATATTGCCGCAGACACTCCCGCGTATGGCAGTAGAACGTCATGGTCTTCAGCAGTTCCTGCTCCCGCTGGCGGATCGTCTCCTTCTCCTCGTCCGACAGCTCTTCATTGTTTCGCTCCCGGTCGATGAGAAATTGGTTGGTGACCACATCCTG
>JAHZBS010000036.1:0-5398 GCA_019423265.1 Clostridiales bacterium | reverse complement strand
GCTCTTCATTGTTTCGCTCCCGGTCGATGAGAAATTGGTTGGTGACCACATCCTGCCCTCCGTAGAGCAAAATGCAATCCGCCTCCGAGCCGTCCCGCCCAGCCCGCCCCGCTTCCTGATAGTAGCTTTCCATATTTTTGGGCATATTATAGTGGATGACAAAGGAGACGTTAGACTTGTCAATCCCCATGCCAAAGGCATTGGTCGCAACCATAATTCGAGCGCGGTCATACAGAAAATCCTCCTGGTTCCGCTTTCGCTCTTCGTCGCTCAGCCCAGCGTGATACCGGGTGGCGGCATAACCGGCTTTCTGGAGGGCAAGCGCGACCTCCTCCACCAATTTTCTCGTAATACAGTACACAATCCCGCTTCCGCCGGGATTGTTTCGAAGATACGCTTTGACGGCCTCCAATTTATCCTTCGGCGCTTCCACCGCAAAATAGAGATTGCTTCGATCAAATCCTGTGGTCAAAAGGAATGGCGATCTAAGCTCCAGCCGCTCCACAATATCCTCCCTCACCTTCTGCGTCGCCGTCGCCGTGAACGCTGATACCACAGGCCGGGCGGAAAGCATCTCAATAAACCGAGGGATCTTCAGATAGCTTGGCCGAAAGTCCTGGCCCCACTGGGAGACACAGTGCGCCTCATCGATGGTCACCATGGAGATCGCAGCGTGCAATGCAAAGTCCAAAAAATCAGGGGTGAGCAGCCGTTCCGGCGCTACATAGATCAGTTTATACCGCCCTTGCCGGGCAAACGCCAACGCCTTTCGGAATTGCGAGGCACTCAGTGAGCTGTTGAGATAGGCGGCAGGAATTCCGGCCTGTATCAGAGCCTCCACCTGGTCCTGCATCAGAGAGATCAAGGGCGATATGACCAGCGAAATCCCCTCAAACATCATGGCGGGCACTTGATAACAGATGGACTTTCCGGCTCCCGTCGGCATGATCCCAAGCACATCCCGCCCTTGCAGACACTGGTCGATCAATTCCTCCTGCCCCGGTCGAAAGGAGTCATACCCGAAGTACTCTTTCAGCACGGATCGCTTTTGCACGCCTATCCCTCCATATCCGCGTGTTCCCATATCCATCTGGCAACGCTCTCCTCATCGTTCGCGCCGATGACTCCTGTGGCCGCCTGTTTCAACTCATCCCGGCCATTCTCAACGGCGTACCCCTCGTCACAGCCCTCAAATAGAGACAGATCGATTAAATTATCTCCAAACCCGATGATGCGAGTGTACCCGTATTGCTCCCGGATGTACTGAATCCCCCTGCATTTAGACGCTTCCCCGCTGGATATCTCCAGATACCAGTACCCGTTCAGATAGACATCCTCGTAAAAAGAAATCTGGATCCCTGCAAGCTCCTCAACGGCACGGCACACAGGCCACAGCCTCTCCTTCTGATCCCGAATACTGATCAAAAGCGGTCCCCGGTCGATCTCAGCAAAAGATGAAATGTGTGAAAAGGGCTTGTTGTAGAGTCGGACCCTCTCCTCATAAAATTGAAACATCTGAGGCGGCTCTAAAGTCTCGTAATACACGGTCAAGATCCCCTTGTCCATCGTGTAGACGAATCCGTTGACTCCATGCTGATACAAGATCCCATAGATTCGCCGCGCCGTCTTGATATCGATCTCGTATTTTCGTTTGTACTCCTGCGCCATCGGGTCATAGACAAGCGCTCCCCCCATCATGACCATGGGGGCCCTCAGATGCAACCCCCTCAAAATAGGAAAGACTGTCGCAGGCGTTCTCGCCGTTGCGATGGAAAAGGCAAGCCCCCCATCGATCAGGGAATTGAGCGTCCGCAGGGAATAGTCTCCCAGCGTCGCGTCCGGCCGCAGCAGCGTTCCATCCAAGTCCGCAATCCACAGGGTTGTGCTCATACATCTATCCTCCTAAAACAATAGATTCACCTGTATAAAGGGCACCAGCCGCTCATAGAGTGAACTCCGCATAGTCCTCGTCGGCCTCCTCCGCGCCCTGTCCGCCTGGCGCCGCGCTGGGATATTCTTTCTCCGACAGCAGGTCGCTCACGGTTTTGTCCGGATTTTGGTACAATATGTTGAGCAGCTCCACAAAATCCCGGATAATCTCCCGGGGGGTCAAGTTCTGGCTGGCTCCAATCCGGCCAAACTCCGTCTTGATAAAGCCGATCATATCATCCTGCTCCAATCGTCTCTCATACCCATACAATTGGGAGTGGATGTCCGCCAGCCGCTCAATCAGAACATACATCTCCTCGTAGGATAGAGGCTGTAGGCGTATGATGGGCGCCAACATATCCCGTGAGGTCTGGGATGCGAATCGCCCCTCCTCCAACCTGGAGCGGAGGGCTTCGTAGCTAAAGACACCCCGGCGCGTGTCTTCAATGCAGGCCGGCGTTGCGCCCATAAAGATTCCCAGTGACCGCGCCTTGCCCTGGAGCACGTCATTGTACATGGTCAGAATTTTTTCATAATTATACTGTCTTGTGACCGCATTGGGGATTTTGAATATGTTGACAAGCTCATCGATCATCAACAGAAGCCCTTTATATCCCGCTTTGACAAAGAATGCGGCAAACAGCTTCATGTAGTCGTACCAATCCTCATCCCCAATGATGACCTGAACGCCCAGATCACGCTTGGCCTCAGTCTTGGTGGCGTACTCGCCGCGAAACCACCGCAGAACCTTGGATTTGATCTCCTCGTCCCCACTGCGGTATGCCTCCCAGTACAGAGAGATGACTCTGGCAAAATCAAACCCGTGGACCATCCCCTCCATGGCGTCGATGGTCTCAAAGATCTGCGCCTTCACCGCCCTCTCAAAAGCCGGATCCTCCACATCAAAAGAGGTAGAGGCCGCGACCTTCGCCTGAATGGCGGAGATCCACTTTTCCAGTATCAGGGGCAGCGCGCCTCCCTCCGGTCGAGCCTTGACGGAAAGGTTCTGAATCAATTCCCGGTATGTGGCCAACCCCTGATTCTTCGTCCCCATGAGCCGCCGTTCCGGCGAAAGGTCAGCGTCGGCCACCACAAAGCCGCGGTCCATGGCGTGCCCGCGCATTGTCTGAAGCAGAAAGCTCTTGCCGCTGCCATACCGGCCGACAATAAAACGGAACGCTGCGCCGCCATCCTCGATAATGTCAATATCCGTCAGCAGCGCGCTGATCTCCGCCTCGCGGCCCACCGCAATATACCCCAGTCCGACTCGGGGTACAACGCCCCCCTTTAGTGAGTTCAAAATTGCTGTCGCAATTCTTTTTGGCACCTTACCCTGCATAGAATTCCAATCCTCCTACAAGATTGATCGCACATCGTCCGCATAATCTTCCAAAATCCGAAACACGCCGTTCTCCTCCAACAATACCGTGTCCCCGAGCCACTCGATCGCTTTCTCATTGATTGCCTCCGCCAGCACCTGCGGCATGACGCCCGCTTCTCTTGCGAGAGAGGACAGATCTTCCCCCTCTAAGACCCTCTTAAGAATGGCACTCTCCCTCTCTGTAAAACAGGTTCCTGTGGAGGCTGACTCCACTTCCACCGGGGAATCGGGAGCCCCTTGCGGCGTTGTCTCCTCCTCTTCTTCCTCCACCACAAGCCTCTCCTGAATCTTGTCGGCCGCCTCCCGTATGGATTGAAACTTTGCCGGGTCCACAACCACCGGCGTCTCCTGCTCCGCCGGCTGTCTCTGCTGCTTCTCTTCCCTCTTTTTTGCCTTAGCCGCGGCCTTAAGCCGCCTGTACAGATCTATGCGCTCCTGCTCCTGACAATAGGATTCCACACTATTTTGGATTCGATCCGAGATCTCCGCGGGCAACTCTTCGGTCGCTTTCAGTTGATACGGATATCCCGTCAGCTGCCGGAGGACTCGCTCCGTCTCCCTGATAATTTGGCCCACAAAGCGCTCGTCAGCGTCATAATAGCGCCACCCCATCCAGCGCCCCCGCTTCCAGCGGTAACTCTCGCACCGGTTGACGTAAATCTTCGCCGTGTCAGGTTCCGATGGCAGCAAGACCGGCGCGCTGCAAAAGGGCGTCCAGTTGGACGGGTACGGCTTTCCAATAAATTTTTCTGTCAGAGATTGAGATTTATCCTGAAAATATCCCTTTAAATCTCTGACCACATAGCCGAAGGCCTCCTCCAGCCAATTCGCTTTTTCTTTATAAAGCCGACTCTTCTCAAAATGGTAGGATGAGATATCATCGACAAGTCCCAAAAATCCGTCGTAGCGATCGGTCTCCAGCGCCACTGCGATCTCTTCCATTCGAAAGGTGTCCATCTCCTTTACCCCGGCGACAAAAGAGCGCAGATACTCCATATTCAATCCATAGTACAGGATGTAATCGTGGATCCAGACAAATAGATATCGATCGCATATCCCATAGACTCTTCCATAGTTGTGATACAGTGAGACTAACCGCTGCAATCCATCCTCCGCGTCCTCCACGCCGATCTGATTCAGAAGTTCGAAGGCATACAGGTAGACGAATTCAATGTCCGCCGGGGGAAGCTCTCCCCGGCGCAGCCTCGCCCTCCAGTAGAAGTACCACTGCAACTGCTTCCGATTCATCTTGGCGTAGGTCGGAACGGTAATCCAATAATTCGTCCAGTGGACTTCCTCACAGGGGTTCCCCTCAAAGTCCTTCATATATTCGGCCTGCTGGCAAAATTGTTCTATCGGGTCGATATAGATTCGGCTGCCCGACCGCCTTTTGGGGGCGATCGCCAGCATACGGCTGAATGGATCGGCTTCGCTTTTTCTCGTTTTCTGCGGAATGGACTCTGATTGGTACCCGCCCAACTCTTCAGGCAGATCCAGTATCAGCTGTTCCTGGGCCTCCGCCGTCGAACCTGTTGGGATTCCCTTTTTCATCCGGCTGACAGCGTCCGCCGTCAGCATTCTCACAGCCCATTCCTTTCCCTGCTGGGCGCTATGCGCTAATTTGAATCCCCACTTCTTCATCACAGCCTGGATATCCTCAAAGACATCTTGGGAGAAGGATAGCTTTAAAAGCTTTGCGAAGAGCGCATCGTCCCGGCGGCACAGAGAATTCTCCTGCCGGTACTCCATCAACTCATCAAAAAGCGCCGCCTTTCCCTTCTGAAGGCAGACGCACAGCGCAGTCTCGCAAACCTGGGTTACGCTGGCGGATTCCGCAAATAGCTTTTTGCACAGCAGGTCGTTTGACTCTAAAAATTCTGTAAACCCCTGCAACGGAATGATTTGTTCTAAAATATCTTCCGTCAGATAGGAAGCGCTCCGCATCTCCCGAATGCTCTCCGGGTAAACGCTGATGAGATCCAGCCAGATCCCGGCCATTCGCTCCGGGTCCTGCTGGAAAATATCCGCCAGAATCTTTCGGTAATCTTGCGTATATCGCCCATACTCTTCCTGAACCTTTGGGTACAG
>JAHZBS010000359.1 GCA_019423265.1 Clostridiales bacterium | reverse complement strand
GATGAAGCGCCGCTGTACCTGCTGGGCAACGAATACCCTGCTGCGAAAGAATAACATGGTGGAGGATCGACATGCTCATTGAACCAAAGGTAAAGGGATTTATCTGTACAACAGCACATCCGGACGGATGCAAGGCTCATGTGAAACAACAGATTGACTATGTGAAACAACAGGATAAAACAGAAGGCCCCAAAAAGGTGCTGGTCATCGGAGCGTCCAGCGGATATGGGCTGGCATCCCGCATTGCCGCGGCATTTTCCTGCGGCGCGGCGACCATAGGCGTCGCCTTTGAAAAAAAGGCGCGCGGCAGCCGCACAGCTACGGCGGGATGGTACAATTGCGCTGCTTTTGAGGAATTTGCCGCGGCAGAAGGTCTGTACGCCAAGACGATCAATGGCGACGCCTTTTCCCGGGAGATCAAAGGGCAGACGATCGAGATGATCCGTAGGGACCTTGGGACGGTGGATATGGTGGTTTACAGCCTGGCAGCGCCGAGGCGAACCGTGACGCCAGGGGAGGGAGAGCCCATAACCTATTCCTCTGTCATAAAGACAGTGGGCCAACCGTATACCAGCAAATCCATCGACCTTAGGACAAACCAGGTCACGCAGGTTACAGTGGAGCCCGCCACACAGGAGGAGATTGACAACACGGTGAAGGTCATGGGCGGGGAAGATTGGCAGGATTGGATAGCAGCGCTGGACGAGGCCGGCGTCCTGGCGGATGGAGCCGTTACGGTAGCCTATTCCTACATTGGACCGGAGCTGACATTCCCGATTTACCGAAATGGATCCATAGGGATGGCTAAGCGGCATCTAGCCCGGACAGCGGCGGCCATGACAGAGGAATACAAGGACAGAGGGATACGGGCCTATATATCCGTGAACAAAGCCCTTGTCACCCAATCCAGTTCTGCGATTCCCATTGTGCCGCTGTATATCTCCATTCTATTCAAAACGATGAAAGAGATGGACCTGCACGAAGGGTGTATACAGCAGATGTATCGCCTATTCCACAACAAGCTGTATTCTGGGGAGGTGGAGCTGGACGGGGAAGGACAGATCCGCCTTGACGACTACGAGATGCGGACGGAGGTTCAAGAGCGCGTAATGAAGCTGTGGGAGACTGTATGCGACGAAAATCTACAGGACTCCGCGGATATTCAGGGGTATTGGGATGATTTTTACGCGCTGTTCGGTTTCAGGATTCAAGGAGTCGATTACGGGGCAGACCAGGAAACAGACCGCATCATTCCCAGTCTGAGCGCATCGGAGTAGGGGGAGTCGCCATGGCAATCGAAGCAGTGCGTGACTATATGAGGCAGTTTCACAGGGAGCAGGAGATTCTGGAGTTTCCAGCCTCCAGCGCTACGGTGGAGCTAGCGGCGAAAGCGGTAGGGGTGATTCCGGCCCGAATTGCAAAAACCCTTTCATTCCACGGTGGGAATGGAAGGGCGCTCTTGGTGGTGGCGGCAGGCGACTGTAAAATCAATAATCGCAAGTTTAAAAAGACCTTCAATATGAAAGCGAAGATGCTGTCCCCGGATGAGGTGCAGGTGTTGACGGGCCACGAGGTGGGCGGCGTCTGTCCCTTTGCAAACCCGGAGGGCACTAAGGTCTACCTCGATCAGTCGCTCCGGCGCTTTGAAACGGTGTTTCCCGCCTGTGGGAGCCGCCATTCCGCCATTGAACTGAGCGGTGACGATCTGTTCACGGTTTCCGGAGCTCTGGCGTGGGTCGATGTCTGCAAGCCGAATGTGGGGGATGATGCGCCGTGAGACACTTCAAGCTGGACCGCAAAAAAGGGTGGACTGCCCTGGTGACGCTGGCGGTGTTGGCAGTTCTGTATGGGCTTCTCTTCTTTTTCGTGGGCAGACCCATTCTCAGGACCCTTGGCGAACCGGAACAATTCCAGCGATGGGTCGATGATCTGGGGGGCTGGGCTTATGTATGCGTGATCGGGCTGACGGCAATACAGGGGATTGTCTCCATCTTTCCCATTGAAATCATAAATGTTGGGGCGGGCTATGCATTTGGCTGTCCCATGGGGACCTTGCTGATTCTGACAGGGATAGCGCTTGGCTCCGCCGGAATTTTCTTTATTGTGC
>JAHZBS010000358.1 GCA_019423265.1 Clostridiales bacterium | reverse complement strand
TTTGTCAAAACCTCCACGACGGCGGCCTGAAAGCTGGCCGCAATATCCGCTTGATTATAGGGTTCCCCTTTCATTTCCATTTGATTCAAATAATTTAAAACGGCTGATTTTAAGCCGCTAAAGCTAAAGGAAAAGCCATCCTCATCCAGACAGGGCCTTGGAAAATGAACTGCTTCCGGATTCCCCGTTTTGGCCACGGCGTCGATCTTGGGGCCACCTGGATACCCCAGACCAATGGCCCGGGCCACCTTGTCGAACGCTTCTCCCGCTGCATCGTCCCGGGTTTTGCCGAGGATTGTATATCGGGTATACTCTTCCACCAGCACGAGATGTGTGTGACCTCCCGATACGACTAAGCAGAGGTAGGGAGGCTCCCACTGGGGATCGGTGATGTAGTTAGCTGCAATATGGCCTTCAATGTGATGCACGCCAAGCAAAGGTTTATTTAGCGCATAGGCCAACGCTTTGGCGTGGGCCACTCCCACTAAAAGCGCGCCCACCAGACCCGGGCCATAGGTGACGGCGATGGCGTCTATGTCGTCCCACCCGGTCTCCGCGGTCTTCATCGCTTCGCGGACAACCGCATCGATCGCCTCGAGATGCTTGCGCGATGCAATCTCCGGCACCACGCCGCCGTATATTTGATGAAGCGCGATTTGGGACGAAATGCAATTCGAAAGAACGGTTCGGCCTCCCTGCACAACTGCCGCCGCAGTCTCGTCGCAGGAGGACTCAATGGCTAAAATAGTCGTCTCCTTCACTCTGTCACCCCCGCGCTCTCCTCATCGGCAAACCGTAAGACCTTTGTCATCCGGTCTTTTCCAACTTTTGTGTTGGGAAAGATTCGCCTTGCCTCATCCAAGTATTGATAGGGTGTGATCAGGGAAGGGCTGAAGTGCGTCAGCCAAAGCTCCTTCACATTAGCCCTCTTGGCCATGGTGGCCGCCTCCTGAAAGGTCATATGCCGGTATTCTTTCGCTTTTGTCTGTTTTTCCTCTTCGCCATACATTCCTTCACAGATAAATAAGTCTGCGTTCTCCACACCGTTTACAATCGAATCCCGCGGCCTTGAGTCCGTACAGTAGCACACTTTCAGTCCCCGCCTGGCCTCGCCCAAAACCATGGACGGCTCGTAGATAGCGCCCTCGTACTCCACTGTATTGCCCTTTTGCAGTTCCTTCCAAAAAGGTAACGGGATTCCTAGCGCCTTTGCCTTTTCAGGCAAAAACTTAGGTTTCCGGCGAACTTCCACGCTATAGCCAAAACAGGGCATTCCGTGGTCCGCCCGAAACGGCGTCACAACCAGATCTTTCAGCTCCAAAGCCGGATAGTCGCCGCTTAGCTCCATATATTGTATCGGAAACGGCAAATCCGGCGCAATCAAAAGAAGGCCTTCCACAACTCTCCGCAGGTTGCGAGGGCCTATGAGCGTGACCGGTTCTGTCCGCCCAGAATTCCCAATCGTCAGCAAAAGTCCTGGCAGTCCACTGATATGGTCGCCGTGGTAATGGGTAAACAAAATATAGTCGATCGCCTTGAAGCTCCACCCCTGAAGCCGCATGGTGATCTGCGTGCCCTCCCCGCAGTCTATCAACAGCGAGGTGCCCGCATAACGCATAAAGCAGGCGGTAAGCCACCGGTTTGGCAACGGCATCATACCGCCTGTTCCTAGCAGGCATACATCAAACATATTGCTATAATCCTTTCACTTCTTCTTTCTCTTTCGCATGGGCAGGTTCGGTAGGTGGAAATTGAAATGTCTGAATCCAGCGATGATAACACTCAGGACAGACATCAAGGCTGTGCTTCTCTCCGTCGAAGGGGGAATGATATCCCCAATGCTTCACAACGGATAAATACTCCCCCATTTTTTTATCCTTGCCGTGGATAATCTGTTTGCCGCAGCAATTGCAGATCACCGTATCCACTTCCTGCTTCTCAATCAGGATCGCTTTATAATGTCTCATCTTCCATACCCCTTTGGAATTTAATTTGAGGCACGTCTATACTCCTCTTGTGCCTCTATGTATGTTTAAAAGGGGGCATTCACAAAGGCTTATACGAAACTATATGCAGTTATGTCCTTTTCTATGTCACATTATACTGCTCTTTTTCATATCTGTACAGAAGTAAATTATAGAAAATCCGGTTTTTTTTTCCGAAAT
>JAHZBS010000357.1 GCA_019423265.1 Clostridiales bacterium | reverse complement strand
TATTCATCCGGCGTACAGACGAGAATTTTTTGATCCTCTAACTTTTCACGAAGCCGCATATTGGCGCCAGAATCGTATAACAAATATGGATGTCCCAATAATGCAACGCGGAGTGCTTCTGGATCGCGTTTTTCGGTTGGGCCGCTGCTATTCTCACAGGCAGCCATCCATGCCTTACGAACACGGCTGGCGGACCGGTCCAGCTCCCGGCCAAGTTCATAGCATGCCTTTAGCGGATTTTCTCCAGCACGAATACTCGGTGATAAAAGAATCGGTCGTTTCGGAAAGGCACTCTGAATCATCTCCGGTACCCCAGCGATTTTGGGGCATGTAAACGATCCCTTAAGCAGGCTTATCAGCCTGGGCAAAAAAATGTATGTCACTTCCTTTTCACATAGCTGCGCTACATGTCCATGAAGAATTTTGATCGGAAGACACGCTTCCTCAACTGAGAGCATGGCCCCCTTTTCAATGAGCTTTCCATCTGTGGGAGATGAAAGCACGACCGGGTAGTCTAATTCTTGAAAAAAGCGTTGCCATGCTGGTCCATATTGAAAATAGTATAAGGCCCTAGGAATTCCCACTGTCTTTTGCATTGTTACCTCCGTACTGCCGTATTAGTTGGACTTTTTCAGTATTTCCAAATCCTGTAATGTTTATCCGTTCACCGATAACATCGCCGTGCTTTCCTCTATAATAGCAACATAAAATATTGACTTTCTTTATGATTCCTGGTATACTAAATAAAGAATTGTGGAATTCTAACTTCACGTTCTCGAAGATTCGGGGATGTAAAGGTTTCGACGGGGATCGCCGAAGCCTGGGGAGCCATCCGCAGGTTGGGCTGCGTCATCAACCAAACCTTAAATATAAACGCTAAAAACAATAACAACGCTGATTTCGATTACAACGAAATGGCATTTGCTGCTTAATTAAAGCAGTCCGTTCTGTCTAGGTGTCCCGCGACCTGGAACAGGGCGTCGATTTAGCGGGGAACTTTTCGCCTTAAGCTTTGCGGGCGATAAAGACTAGATGAAGCTACTGAAATAGCTCTCCTGCTGTTGGGAGTCTATGGAGGGAATGTCAGAACAGCAGCTGTGATGGAAGAGCCCCGGACGGAGGGATTTTCGGACAGGAGTTCGATTCTCCTCATCTCCATTTGAAAGACATCAGGAATTCCTGGTGTTTTTTATTTTTTTGTGTATCATATCCATTCCATAACTTTTACTAGGAGGCATCCAGTTATGCCCTTTTCACCTAGAACCTTAGATTTTTTATGGGAAAATCGTATGCGCAACAGCCGCGATTGGTTTGAAGAACATAAATCCGAGTATCGGAGCTATGTGATGGAGCCACTCTGTGAACTGGTCGAAGCGCTGACGCCCACCATGTTGCAAATCGATACCCTATTCACCATCGACCCCAAAGTGGACAAAACGATCAGCCGGATTTGGCGGGATACTCGGTATTCCCATGATAAATCCTTATACCGCGATACCATGTGGATCATATTTAAGCGCGGTAAAATGCACGGAACAGAGGTGCCCGGCTTTTATTTTGAGATTTCCTGTGACGGCTTCAACTATGGCTGTGGCTTTTATCACGCTTCGACCAACTTTATGGATACGATGCGCCGACAGATTCTTGAGGCGCACCCTGTTTTTCAAAAAGCACTCTCGGCCTTTGCCGCTCAAACTACATTTTCCATAGAGGGCGACTGCTATAAACGCCCGCACTTTCCCGACGCTGCGCCGGAACTTCAAAACTGGTTGGAACGCCGCAATATCTGTTTCATTGCCGAAAGCGGCGAGGCGGATCTTCTCTTTTCCCATAAGCTTGCCGATGTCTTGGCCGCGGATTTTCTAAAACTGCGTTCCATCTATGATTTTTTGCTCCACGTGTCTACAAGCGCTAATTGAGCCGATACATGTGATTTTCCTATCACATGGGATCGGCTCTGTTTTTATTTATCCTCTTTATACCCATGACTTCTAGTTCGTACTGTGTAAACACTGGACAGGGAGCGAAATAGAGCACACTATTTTCACGGCTCTGACCGCTGCCGCCTTGTCTATGACATAACGTCATTCGCCGCTTTCCCTCCCGGCGTCCATTTCCACTTCCTTTGCTCCTTTTTTCTACGCCGGTCTCCCGTTCTTTGGCACTA
>JAHZBS010000356.1 GCA_019423265.1 Clostridiales bacterium | reverse complement strand
CCTTCCGCTTAATTCTTCTCCCTCTATCCTGTTCAAAATGTTTGACAAACCTACATTTTTGCGAAACGGCCTGTTTTTTCTCTGCGGCCGCGTGGCCGCTTACGGTAAAGCGCCATTCTTTGTCGCGCGCCGCCCCAGAAATATCTGGAAAAAAAGCAAAAAGTGTGATACAATCTTTTTATTCAGGTCCCTCCCAATAGCAGTATATTTCCCCCTATACGCCCGCCGGCTCATATTCGCTCAGGGAAGAAAGCGCCATGCGCTCTATCTGATCTTGGGTCCATTCCTGGACTGTAAACTGCATATTGGGCTGCTGCGCGCAGACTGACCCGATGTATTCCCCCCATTTCATTGTCATAATCGAAGCGCAAAGCGGCGGTCCGGCGACATCAAAAGAGCGAAGGGGAAGCGACAGGCCTTTGCCAATGTACTTACAGTACGCCTCCTTTCTCGTCCAAATCTCGTAGAACCGCTCTGCCGCTCCCTCCTCTGATATTGCTATATAGTCCTGTTCTTGCTCCGCAAAATACCGTTTGGCAATCCCGAGTTCCGCCTTCTTTATCTTCTCAATGTCCGCGCCGACAGGGCTGTCTGAGACCGCCACCATCACAGCGCTTCGCGTGTGAGAAATGTTATAGTGAAAATCAGGATGGCCCCATAATCTCGGTTTTCCCCACTCCCCTCTCTCAAACACGATCTCCCCATTGGGAATATTGAGAGTCTGGCTTGCCACCACCCGCACCAACAGTTCCGAATATAAGCTAAGCTTTCGATCCATATGGAACCGGAATCGCTTGATTTTTTCTTGCTTCTCCTCCGGTACAAAGGGCAAAAGTTGATGCAGCGAACGATCTTCTTCCGAGTCCGGCAGGGGTAAAAAATAGATTGTATTCATCAAAAGCCACCTTTTATTAAGCAGGATATCCCTTGGCTTGTGAAGCGCCTAACGGCTCTGCGCTCTAGACAGACATCACAGAAGCCTCTATAATGGAAATTATACCATAAATAGGATATGTACACAAGAAAAACAAAAAAAGAGGAGGATACGATAGAGATGACCGACATAGGATTGAACACAATTTTTTATGGTCCCCCCGGAACGGGTAAAACGTATCAGACCGTCATATATGCGGTTGCCATCATTGAAAATAAGCCCCTTGCAGAAGTCGCACAGGAGAATTACGATGCTGTATTCGCGCGCTATACCGGCTACAAAGAAAAAGGCCGCATTGCCTTTACTACATTCCATCAGTCCTATGGATACGAAGAATTCATTGAGGGAATCAGGCCTGTCATTGCATCCGGCGATGAATGCGATGACAAGAGCGAACTCAGCTACGACGTACTCCCCGGCATTTTCAAACGATTTTGCGGGACCGCAAAATTCAATGAGAATGCGGGCATTGACGAGTATAAGATTAATGCAAACCCGAACCTTTGGAAGGTATCGCTGTGCTCTGCCGGGGACAATCCGATCCGCACCGAATGCTTACACAATGGGCACATTCGAATTGCTTGGGGGGATTCCTATGGCGAAGAGCTCTTGGATACGGATTTTTCCAAGGCGCGGGGCAGCAAAGTATTGAATGCCTTTCTCAACCGCATACAGCTCGGCGATATCGTCGTTTCATGCTATGATCAATATACAATTGACGCTATCGGCGTCGTCACCGGCGAACCGGAGTGGGACGGCTCCTTTAGTTCGCACAAATGGCTGCGCAAAGTTCGATGGATCGTGAAAGACATAAGAGAAGATATCCAAAAGATAGCCAACGGCATGGGTATGACGACGGCTTCCGTGTACCGTTTGTCCATAGTCACAGTGGACGATATACTGAATATTATTAAAAAATACTCTCCGCCACAATTGGCACCGGCCGCCGAGAAAGGAAACTATGTTTTTATCATAGATGAAATCAATCGCGGCAATATCTCTAAAATCTTTGGCGAGCTTATCACCTTGATTGAACCTGCCAAGAGAACTGGGCAGAAAGAGGCAATGGAGGTCGTTCTCCCTTATTCCGGCGAGCGCTTTGGCGTTCCGCAAAACGTGTACATACTCGGTACAATGAACACGGCTGACCGCTCTATCGCCAGGATTGATACGGCATTGCGGCGCCGGTTCCATTTTAAAGAGATGCTTCCGGATCCTGAAGTTCTCCGCGATGTATATGTTG
>JAHZBS010000355.1 GCA_019423265.1 Clostridiales bacterium | reverse complement strand
AGCAGAGATCAAACTTTTCATTGCCGGCCGCCTTCAACTGCATCTTCTGTGCATATTCGCCCATGGCGATGGGGACGAATTCGAGTGTCGCGTTAAGCTTCTCTTCTACGATGGCACTTGCCTTGCCGAATACTTCTTTGTCGTCGTCGTGGGTGTCGCCCAGGGTATACCAGATCAGATTCACCTTTTCCAACTCCGGCGCTGTCGCCTCGCTGCTCTCGGCCTTGCTGCTTTCCTGCGAGCTATTCTGTTGAGAGCTGTTGGACTGTGAGCTGTTCTCCTGGGGCTTTTTGCTGCACGCGGCAAGGGAGACCAGAAGCAAGATGATGGCCATGCCCAGAGACAATTGTTTCCATTTCATTTTTGTTATCCTCCTTTTATACTACACTATATGATAAAGGGATTCCCCTTCATCTTCAACACTTACCCCTTAACGGAGCCAATCACCAGCCCCCGCACAAAATACCGCTGAAAGAATGGGATGGTCAAGATCATAGGTCCGATGGCCACAACCGCCATGGCCATGCGCACACTCTCCGAGGGGACTTTAAAATCATTGAGAACCGAAGCCGGCAGCGTATTCATATTGTTTGTAATGGTCTCCAAATTCATCAGAATCTTTTGGAGCAGATACTGCAACGGATACAGTTCTGGCTTGCTTATGTATAGAAGCGCCGTCATCCACTCGTTCCAGCGGGTCACCATGCAAAAGAGACCGATGGTCGCAATGCCGGGCTTTGAGAGGGGGATGATCAGAGAAAAGAAAATTCTGTACTCACTCGCCCCGTCGATGTACGCCGACTCTATGATTGCCTCCGGAATATCGGATATCAGCGTTCGAAGAATAAAAATGTTCCACGCGCTCACCAAACTGTTCAGTATAAAGACCAGCAGCGTGTCCTGCAGGTGCAACACCTGGGTTGTCAAAATATAGGATGGCACCAAGCCCCCGCCAAACAGCATTGTAAAAAACAGATATCCCGAAACGAATCTGCGGTAGGCAAAGCACTTGCGCGACAGGGAATAGGCACACATCAGCATGAGCAAAACGCTCAGGAACGTGCCAATCAGCGTGATATAAATGGTAACGCCGTAGGCATTGACAATCTGCTGCGGATTGCGAAAGACAAACTCATAGGCGATGGTACTCAGTTTGCGGGGAAATAGGCGATACCCATATTCATAGATGGAGGCTTCCTCTGTAAAGGAGATGGACAGAAGCATAAGAAGCGGAATCACAAAGCTGCTGCTGAGTATGACAAAAAATAGGTGAATTGGGATCCGGTATAGATTATGTCTTTTCCTGCTCATATCTGCCTCCTAAAATAACGAGTAGCCTTCGTCGATGGATTTGACGATTTTATTCGTGATAAGGACGACGATGACGCTTAGAATCCCCAGGAGAAACCCTGCCGCCGTACTCCTTCCAATCTCATTGGAATCCATCAGGGAGCGGAAAATATAGGTATTCATCACCTCTGTCGTCGGGCGCAGAAGCGCGGAATCTCGCGGCACTTGGTAAAATAGGCCAAAGTCGCCTCCAAAGATGCCTCCAATTCCCAGGATAAATTGAATCAGGGTGACGGGAATCAGATACGGAATGGAAATGTGCAGCGCCATCTGCCAGCGGTTGGCCCCGTCTACGCGGGCCGCATCGTAATATTCGGAATCTATGCCGACGAGTACGGCATAGTTCAACACGATACCATACCCCATGCCCTTCCAGTTGTATGTAAAGATAAGAATCCCCGGCCATACGGAGGCGTCGGAATACCATTGCTTAGGCTCAGCGCCAACGGCCTTCAATATCTGGTTGACCCAACCGTAGCCAGGGCTTAAAAATGCGTATACTACGAAGGCCACCACAACCCACGACAAAAAGTAGGGAATAAACATGGACGTCTGATAGATCTTGATAGCGGTTTTGTTCCGCAGCTCATTCATCAAAAGTGCAATCGTCGTATTGATGAAAGCGGCGAGCACAAGAAATGTCAAATTATATATGACGGTATTGCGCAAAATGCGCCATACTGCCGAACTGAATACGAACTTGAAATTCCGCAGTCCTACCCATTCGCTTCCCAATATTCCCAGATCATAGCGGTAATCCTTGAACGCTAACACAAGACCGCCAATGGGCACATAGTGAAAAATCAGTAAATAGAGTATCGCTGGCAGAGTCAGAATCAACAGCTGCCGATTCTTCTGAA
>JAHZBS010000354.1 GCA_019423265.1 Clostridiales bacterium | reverse complement strand
CCATGTTGTTTCCGATAATATCGAAGCCCGCGTTGCAGAAGGCCGAAACGGAGTGGAACACACTAAAAAAGATTCCCCTGCCCACTCCGTACTCCGGGATAAAACGGAAAGACAGGAGGAAAGCTCCGATCCCCTCCACAAGAAAAGTCCCCATCAAGATCCGCCTGGTCAGCTTCACGATTCCCGACAGCGTGGACTGATTGAGGGCTTCCTGAATAATCAAGCGCTCCTTCAACGTGATCCTGCGGCCCATAATCATAAAAATCAGCGTCGTGAATGCCATAAAGCCCAGGCCGCCGATCTGTATCAGCGCCAAAATCACACACTGTCCAAAGATGCTCCACTGCGCTGCCGTGTTGACGACAACGAGTCCTGTGACACATACCGCGGAAGTTGACGTAAACATGGCATCGACCCAAGAAATGCTCTTTCCATCCACACTGGATATCGGCAGCTTTAGCGCAATCGTCCCCAGAATCAGCACCAGCAGAAAGCCCAGCACCAGAACTCTCGCTGGCTTGACTGATTTTGGCTTTTTTGCGTTCTCCCGCCCTATATCTTCCATGAACATAGTAATCTCCATTCCGGAGCGTTAGCGACAAGGCAACTTCTGCTAGCAGAGCTATCTGTGACGCTCCGGCACAAATAGCCGTGTACTATCTATCCTCTCCAATTGACATGCGATTTGCAGCGGCGTCCTGCTCATTCCCGCACCGCTCATTGCCTATGTGGATATTATATCACAGATATCGCTTTTTGAAAGAGCCAATTTGCTAGATTTTCCTATCTTTATCGGCCGAAAATCAGGATTTCAGCACATAGATCCTGCCATCCCCTTAAGTCCGTTGGCGCCACAGCATTTCAGGCTACACCTGCAATCAGCGAGCCGAAAGCGGAGTCCTCCCCCAGCGGTCTCCACGATGTAAAAAGCTGCCTCCGACGAACCCTTTTGGGATTCATCGGAGGCAGCCCAAGCCGTGGCTTAATCCAACGTATACGGCATCAATGCAAGATGTCTCGCGCGCTTGATCGCAATCGTCAATTCACGCTGATGTTTAGCGCAATTGCCATTGATGCGGCGGGGCAGAATCTTTCCCCGCTCTGACACATACCGTCGCAGCTTCGCTACATCTTTATAGTTGATCTGTTCTGCGGGGCTTACACAAAAGCTGCACACACGCTTTTTGCGGCGCATTCCTCTCTTTTTCTGAGGTGCTGGTGCGGGCATGGAAAAAACCTCCTTTTCTCGAATATAGGTTAGAAGGGCAGATCTTCATCGCCCTCGATTTCATCTTCTATGGGCATAAAGCCATCCTGGTCGCTGCGGCGCTGCGGCGCTTGTTTGTACGCTGGCGGGGCATTGTTGTAGGATGGAGCCTGAGGCTGTGGAGCGTAACCGCCTCCGCTGCCGTAATCACCGCCGTAACTGCCGGCGGGCGGCGCAGGCGCAAAATCCGGATTCTGACCTTGGTTTCTTCCTTCGAAGGACGCACGGCTCTCAGCGAAATGCTGCTCGGTTACCACCACATCCGTACTCCACCTGCGATTTCCATCTTTATCGTCATAGCTGCTGATCCGCAGTTCGCCCACGACAGCAACCATCATACCCTTGCGGAAATATTTTCCCGCGAACTCACCGCGGCCGCCAAAAGCCACAACATTGATAAAGTCAGCATCCGGTTCGCCCTCGCGGCGATAGGATCGGTTAACCGCCAGGCTATACCGGCAAACCGCTGTGGGCTGAGCCCCCTGCGAATACCGCACCTCCGGATCCCTCGTCAGTCTACCCATCAAAATCACTTTGTTCATCGAAACCCTCCTTCGGCCTTGTGCTATTATTCGCCTTCTCTGACGATTAAATAACGAAGCACGGTTTCCATCATAATACGCAGATTCTTCTCCAACTCCACAGGCATCGTGGGATTGGATTGTGCTTTAATAAAGTAGTAGTAGCCTTCGTTCTGTTTGCGGATCTCATAGGCAAGACGGCGCTTTCCCCACTCTTCCACTTCAACGATAGTACCCTCATACTTTACAATGTAGTTCTTGACCTGCTCAACCACGGCGGCTCTGTCCTCATCCGTCAGCTGCGCAGACACTACTAAAGCGATCTCGTACTGGTTCATTGTCGTACACCTCCTTCTGGTCTTTGGCCCTCGATCAAATGTCGAGAGCAAGGATTGATCGTCCAAGGTGATATTATAGCACAGATTATTCTGCAAAACAAGTGGTAA
>JAHZBS010000353.1 GCA_019423265.1 Clostridiales bacterium | reverse complement strand
ATCTGATCCACCATCTGATCCACCGATTGCTTCTCGATAACACGGCCGCACTGGGGGCAGTGCGGAATCCCGATTCTAGCGTACAAAAGGCGCAGGTAATCATAGATCTCCGTAACGGTTCCGACAGTGGAGCGCGGATTCCGGGACGTGGTCTTCTGGTCGATGGATATCGCGGGGGACAGACCGTCGATGGACTCCACATCCGGCTTCTCCATCTGCCCTAAAAATTGTCTGGCGTAGGAGGATAGCGACTCCATATAGCGCCGCTGCCCTTCTGCAAAGATGGTGTCAAACGCTAAGGAAGACTTCCCCGAACCGGAAAGTCCCGTCAGCACCACAAACTGATTCCGTGGAATGGTTACATCCAGATCCTGCAGATTGTGTTCCTTCGCTCCCTTGATATGAATATATTCATCCATGACATATCCTCTACCTATTCTATAAATTTCCATTTCTACATCCAAACAAACGTTCTTCTCGATTATACAGTATTTCTCTTTTTTCGTCAAGAGATGGCGGCGAAAAACTTCATCCCCCGACAAGCCAGATTCCTTTGCACATATCCGCTGCCCAGCGATGTAAGCCAAACATATGTTTTTTAGGGATTGCAATTTGGTACATTTCAGGATATAATAAGAAAGTGAGTTCGCCTGCGCCGGGATGAGGAATACACACGGCTATTTGTGCCGGAGCGTCACAGATAGATCTCTTCGCCCCATCGCTAACGCTCCGGAATGGAGGGTACAATGGATTTTAAAGTGGTGTCAGAATTTAAACCCACTGGAGACCAGCCCCAAGCTATTGAAAAATTGGTCAAAGGCTTTCAGAGAGGGAATCAATTTGAGACTTTGCTGGGGGTCACCGGCTCCGGCAAAACATTTACCATGGCACACGTGATTGAACAGTTACAAAAGCCGACTTTAGTGCTGGCTCACAATAAGACTTTGGCTGCCCAGCTATACAGTGAATTTAAGGAATTCTTCCCTGACAACGCCGTAGAATATTTTGTCAGTTACTACGATTATTATCAACCGGAAGCCTACGTGCCACAGACGGATACATTTATCGAAAAGGATTCCGCTATCAACGATGAGATCGACAAGCTTCGCCACTCGGCAACCGCTGCGCTGGCAGAGCGAAGGGATGTCATCATCGTTTCCAGCGTTTCCTGCATCTACGGCTTGGGAGACCCCATCGACTATAATAGCATGGTCCTCTCCCTGCGCCCCGGCATGATCCGGGACCGGGACGATGTGCTGCGCCGGCTTGTGGATCTACAGTATTCCCGCAATGATATGAACCTTATGCGCGGGACCTTCCGGGTGCGGGGCGACGTGTTGGAGATCATTCCCATATCCGAGGAGAACATCGCCTATCGAGTCGAGTTTTTTGGCGACGAGGTGGAGCGCATATCGGAGGTCGATGCCCTCACCGGCGAAATTCTAGGCAAACGGGAGCACATGATCCTCTTTCCCGCCTCCCACTACGTCATCGCGCCAGAGAAGATGGAGGGCGCCATCTCCCGCATCGAGGCGGAACTGGAAATGCGGCTTCGGGAATTTCAGGAGGAGGATAAGCTGTTGGAAGCCCAGCGCCTAGCCCAGCGCACCAACTTTGACATTGAGATGATGCGGGAAACCGGCTTTTGCAGCGGCATCGAAAATTACTCCCGGCATCTGTCGGGCCGGGAGGCCGGAAGTACCCCGTACACGCTGCTGGATTATTTTCCCGATGATTTTCTCATCATTGTGGACGAGTCCCACATCACACTGCCCCAAGTTCGGGGTATGTACCACGGGGATCAGTCGAGAAAGGAGACGCTGGTGGAGTATGGCTTTCGGCTCCCCTCAGCAAAGGACAACCGCCCGCTCAATTTTGAAGAGTTTGAGAGCAAAATTCATCAGATGATGTTCGTGTCCGCGACCCCGGGGCCCTACGAATATGCCCACGGGCAGCTCACGGCGGAGCAGATTATCCGCCCCACCGGCCTTCTGGATCCCCAGGTGGAGGTGCGGCCTGTGGTAGGACAGATCGACGATCTACTCCAGGAGATCCGCCAAGTGATTGCCAGGAAACAAAAGATTCTGGTGACAACGCTGACAAAGCGCATGTCCGAGGATTTGACAAATTATCTGAAAGAGGCTGGCATCAAAGTTCAATATCTTCATTCCGATATCGATACGCTGGAACGGCTGGAGATCGTTCGCGATCTGCGCACCGACGTCTATGATGTTCTTG
>JAHZBS010000352.1 GCA_019423265.1 Clostridiales bacterium | reverse complement strand
TTGGATCAGCTGCTGCCCATGCAGAAGGGTGATTTCAAGGGCATGTATGAGAGCCTCGGCGGCCGTCCCATGACAGTTCGCCTGCTGGATCCCCCGCTGCATGAATTCCTGCCGTCCCACGAGGAGGATATTCGGACGCTGGCCGCGGAAATGGGAGTCAGCTATGAGGAGCTGGCCGCTACGGTTGCCTCCTTGCACGAATTTAATCCCATGATGGGACACCGCGGATGCCGTCTGGCTGTGACTTATCCTGAGATTGCGGAGATGCAGGCGCGCGCCATCATGGAGGCGGCTGTGGAAGTCAGCCAGGAGAAGGGGTATGAGATCGTTCCCGAAATCATGATCCCGCTGGTGGGCGAAGTCAAAGAGCTTGCCTATGTCAAGGGGATCGTTGTTGAGACAGCCAATAAGGTCCTGGAAGAAAAGAACGCCAAGATGGAGTATAAGGTCGGAACGATGATTGAGATCCCCCGCGCAGCTCTGACCGCGGACGAAATTGCGAAGGAAGCGGAGTTCTTCTCCTTCGGCACCAACGATCTGACGCAGATGACCTTCGGATTCTCCCGGGACGATGCTGGAAAATTCCTGGATTCCTACTATGAGAAGAAGATCTATGAGTCCGATCCCTTTGCGAGACTGGACCAGACTGGCGTTGGTCAATTGGTGCAGATGGCGGCGGAGAAAGGGCGGAAGACCCGTCCCGATATCAAGCTGGGGATCTGCGGCGAGCACGGCGGCGATCCTTCTTCCATCGAGTTCTGCCATAAAGTTGGGCTGAACTATGTATCCTGCTCGCCCTTCCGCGTGCCGGTGGCCCGGTTGGCGGCGGCGCAGGCGGCGATCCAGTATCCCGCAGCATCAAAATAAGACTGTTAAAGGGCAGACCCCAATAGCCTAAAAGTTTGCCCCCAAATATAGAAACAGACCTTGTATCAAGGAGATATCCCTGGTATGAGGTCTGTTTTTTTACTCACCTTGCCAAGAAAAATTGTGCCAAAAACCTATACTTCGTGGTATCCGTGTTTGTCGGCAATTTGATTAAAATAGTATTTCATGCAAATTACCTTCCCTTCATTGGTATCTGCATAGAACATTATGGAAGAAAAGACGATGTGAGGTCAATGCTTTTTTACTGCATATATTCCAAATACAGATAAATTTGAGGATGATTTAAAAACCAGAAGGAGGCGTTGAATTATGTGTATGTTATGCAAATGCGATACGGTGAGACAGACAACAACAACTCACGTTGTAAACTATAAAGGTTGTGTGATTGTCATAAAGAATGTTCCATGTGAGGAATGTGAGCAATGCGGAGAAAAGTTTTATACGGATGAAGTGGCAGAGCGATTGGAAAAAATGGTTAATGCGGCTAAAGAATTGTTACAGGAGATTTCTGTCATTGATTATGCCAAGGTGGCTTAGGTTAGACGCGACAAATGACATGATACGGCATCCATCCCAAGGCGGATCCGGTAGGATCGGGCAAAACATATGGAACCGTAGATATTTTGAACGAAATCCTGAGTGATTTGTAGAATTTTAGAAATCTTTCCCTTCCCTATGGAAATCAGAGCGCAAGATGGTATATAATAGGAGTGTTGAGTAAAATTAAACCATTCAAAATAGACCGAGGGAGAGACAATTCATGAAAATGGTAGCATTAGCTGACCAGCTAAAACAGAATGAGTATCCCGGCCGGGGGATCGTCATCGGCCGATCTCAGGACGGCACGAAAGCGGTTGCCGCCTACTTTATCATGGGGAGAAGCACCAACAGCCGAAATCGGATTTTTGTCGAAGATGGCGCAGGAATTCGAACGCAGGCCTTCGATCCCGCCAAGCTGACGGACCCCAGCCTTGTCATTTATGCTCCAGTTCGGGTTCTGGGCAATAAGACCATCGTCACCAATGGCGATCAGACCGATACCATCTATGAGTGTATGGACCGGCAGATGACCTTTGAGCAAGCGCTTCGGACAAGAGAATTTGAGCCTGACGCTCCCAATTATACCCCGAGAATATCCGGGATTTTGCACATTGAAAACGGTGGGTATAACTATGCTATGTCCATATTAAAAAGCAGCAATGGAAGTCCGGACAGCTGTCTGCGGTATACCTACGCCTATGAAAACTGTCCCGCGGGCGAGGGGCGCTTCCTCCACACATACATAGGAGATGGGGATCCACTGCCAAGTTTTGAGGGAGAGCCCATCCGAGTTGGCATTGAGGGGGATCTGGAGGCATTTGC
>JAHZBS010000351.1 GCA_019423265.1 Clostridiales bacterium | reverse complement strand
ATACTATAACCTCCATTTGCCGTGGCGGCGGCTAAATTTACCGTGATGAACGGTGATTGCTTGTCATACGTTGTTTTGAGCCTCTGTGCTCATCGCCTATGTGACCATTATACTGTATTTTATTGAAAATAGCAACCTTTCCGTCAAGGTTCCCCGCAAATTTCTTTTGCGTGAACAAATGCTATAGCAAAAAGCGAAATAGCTGGAAGACAACGGACGTGATGGGGTAGAGGTATTTTCTGCTGCCCGACAGCACTAAGGGCTCCACTCCCTCCCTCGCCTCATAGTCTCCCTCAGGAGTGACTTTCAGAGATTGATCCCACATGGCCAACATGGCATCTTCCAGAGTCTCCGCAAACTCTTCTCCGTGAATGATCAACATCGTCTCGGTGTCAAGATAGGTGCTGCGCATGTCCAGGTTATAGGAGCCGATGATCGATAGATCCCCGTCCAGCAGCATGGACTTATTGTGCATGGAATGGTTTCCCTGAAACTCATAGACCGTAATCCCCGTATTCAGGATCTTCTCTTTGTTGAAAATGTAGTCGGAGGAACCCATAAAATTATCCCCTCCCGCCACAGAATTCGTCAACATCTCGTAGTCGTCCAGGTCGCTCCCTATGGATTCCAGCGCCTTATACATGGCGTCGTTGAGCACCGCGTAGGGGGTCTGAATCCAAACTCTTGAGTCCGCTTCCTTCATCAGTTGCGTCAGCTGATACCACACCCACGGCTCCTTTGACATTTTGTGGATGGGATTATAGATCAGGGATACTTTACGGGTTGGAACCGTCATCGCAACATAATCGGTGTCTGGATCAAAGAGCTCCTTTCGCTCTTCAAGAAGTCGCTGATGCGTCTCCCGGAGACTGGCCGCCGCCTCCTGAAGCTTCTCCTCCTTCCGCTTCGACACGCGGTCATACACAGTGGTACAGTCACCGCCATCCCAAAGGGAGGTGAAATACGCCTCAATCTGTTGCCAGACGCTCCCTTCCTCCGGTTCTTTCCCACTCCCATTGTAGATTAGTACATCACGGTCGTAGCTCAGCACGTCGGGATTGTACTCCCCTAAGAAGTAATTCGATGAGTTTCGGCCGCCCAGCAGCAGGAATTTATTGTCGACGCAGATGAATTTGTCATGCATTCGGCCGATAAATGTCCAGGGCAGCAGCGGATTCGGGAGATTATAGAAGCGGATTTCAATATTGGGATGTGTTCCCAGCGCATAATTCTTCATATCCTTTCGCAGACTTTTAATGCCGGAAAGGCCATCCACCAAAATCTGAACCTTAACCCCCCTGTCCGCCGCTGCCAACATCATGGAATACAATTCTGTTCCGCTCTGGTCCGGCGACATGTCGAAGGTGGAAAAAAGGATTCGATCCTCAGCCTCGTTGAGAATTTTGAGGCGATACTCCAGCGCCTCCTGGCTTGTTTCCACCAACACCGCCCGGTCCGTTCCCACCGTGTCACTGTAGAACGGATCTGTCGAGAACGATTGTTGGAATTCCTGGCTAACTTCCGGGAATCGGGCAAAGGGCAGCGTTGCTCCTAAAATCATATAGACCAAAAGGGCAAGCAACGAATACCCTATGATTCTTCGGACCCATCGTTTCTTAGTAGCCGGTTTCTTCATAGTCCATCCCTCTTTCAACGTGAAACGGCTTCTGATTATACAATCTTGATCTCTACCCAGTCCAGCGTACCGGCAAACCCCTGGATTTCCACTACATTCCGCCCCTTGTGCAGCGCTTGTGCCGGAATCATCCAGGTGCGCACCGGGCTGGCCGGAAGCGGCCTGGATAGCAGGATATCCTTGACTTCCTGGCAGACCGTGCCATTGACCCATACGGTTTCCTCCCCTGTGTCCTGCTCCTGTGCCACTCCCAGCACCACATAGGCCTGTTGGGCTGCGGCCGGAGCTTCTCCGATGGGAACCGCAAAGGCTTTCACCGAATGGGGGGTGACCGTCGCAGGCAGCAGATACCCAGCCGGCTCTCCCACCGCCCATGTGTCTGAATAGGTCACCACATGGCGGCGCGGTTTTCCGCGCAGGGTGTCCAGCTCGCCCACCTCCCGCAGGAGCGTTGGATAATTTTCCAGATCGTCCATGCAGGTCACACAATCAAAGTAATTGTATAGATACAGATCGTCCGCTCCCCTTGAGAGAAGCGCCATAGCCGCACCGCGCACCGTCCCGAGGGAATTAGTCTGCACCTTTTTCGAGGCAGGGTAGGCGCGGAGAAGGACCTCCAGCCCGGCTTCCAGCT
>JAHZBS010000350.1 GCA_019423265.1 Clostridiales bacterium | reverse complement strand
CGGCTGGGTACAAAGAAGAGCCTTGGCAAACTCGCGCGCCAAGGTTCTCTTCCCTATACCCTCCATTCCCTCAAACAGATACGCATGGGATATCGTATCGTGGACAAGCGCCGCTTGCAAATGCTCTTTTATCTCGTGGTGCCCAACGACCGAGGGAAATATATCTTGTGTGTGGCTTTGCTGGCGATTCACCAAAAAGCCTCCTTCTTTACCGTATCGGAAATCCTTTAGAATTTGTGGAACTGTTCAATATCGACGACAAACACCGTTGCGCCGCCGGCGGTCACTTCGATGGGATATGGGATATATCCCTCCGGAGTTGTTGTATACGGCTGATTCGCCACCGTCATCTGTTTTTTCGTCTGACATTTATCATTGATAATCTTCAAAACTTGATCCAATTTATCCTCTTCCACACCGACCAGCATCGTGGTATTGCCAACCCGCAGAAATCCGCCGGTGCTCGCCAGCTTCGTCACCTGAAAATTGCTTTTATTGAGCGCCGTCATCAGTTTATGCGCATCCTCATCATGAATAATTGCAAGTACGAGTTTCACAAGAATTCCTCCTTTATGCTATTATTTCCTTACTCCCGCCGCCGTCAGAGGCACTCCCCTGTAAGCTTAGCGCTCCGAAAGAACGAGGATTTCCCCTTCGCCTTCCATGCCCAATACGTCCTCTCCGCGGCCCACGGCTTCCCGTATCATGGACAGTTCCCTCTCCGACAATATCTCGCCGGGACAGACAATGGGTATCCCTGGCGGATAGGGCGTCACAAATGCGGCGCTGACCCTTCCTCCGGCCTGTGCCAGAGAGACGGCCTCGTATGGGCGATAAAATGCGTCGCGCAAGGTTCTGCTTACTTTCGGTAGCTCTATTATATCATAGTTTTGATGATTTTCAAATTCTTTCTTGTTGAAATTACCTGATTTTTCAAATAATTTTTTATCCCCCGCTTGTATGCGGGAATCCAGAGCGCAGATCCCACGGTAAAACCGCTGAAATGCATCCCGGGAATCCGCAATTGTCGAGATGCCAACGAGATTCCCGCCAAACGCCCCCTCCAGCTCAATCCCGCAGTCTTTGCGCAGACAGTGGGCAAGGGCTGGAGCGGAGAGCTCTTCACGGGAGTGTAACACGATTTTAGCAGGGTCCAGATCCCACAGCCCTTCCTGTTTATCCAATAGAAGAAACGACGAAACCTGCTGTAGCTTTTTCCGGTATTCCAGTAGCATATCCCGGTAGGATTCAAAAAATTCCTTTGGCTGTTCCTCCAGAAATGCCCTGCAATAATCCATGGCCGCCATAAACATATACGACGGACTTGTACTTTGAAACGCATTGAGAGCCAGGCGCATCCTCTCCTGCGATATACGGCTCCCCTGAATGTGAACGATCGCCGTCTGGGTTGGCGACGGCAGTGTTTTATGAAGGCTCTGCACTACAATGTCCGCTCCCATGGAGAGAGCTGTTTTCGGAAAGCCGGGAATACAGCAAAAATGGGCGCCGTGGGCCTCGTCTACCAGCAACACTTTATTATGTTCATGCAGAAGCTTTGCAATCTCCGAGATATCCGTCACCACCCCCTCAAACGTGGGACTTGTGAGATACATACCTTTGACTTCAGGGTTATCCCGCAAGACCGCCTTCACCTGCTGAAGCGAGACTCCTCCCGCGATGCCAAAGGGTTCTATGATTTCAGGTTGAACATAGACGGGCTGCACCCCAACATGAATACAGGCGTTGAAAAAGCTTTTATGCGCGTTGCGGCAGGCGATGATCCCATCGCCAGGGCTGCACACCGCCGCAATCGCCGCCAGGATCCCTCCTGTTGAGCCGTTTACGGAGAAGAAGCTCTCGTCCGCACCAAAAAAGGCGGCCATCCTCTGTTCTGCCTCCCGGATGATCCCCGTCGGCCGTTGGAGGTTGTCTGTCCCCTCCAGTTCCGTGACGTCCAGCTCGTAAAGCGAGTCCAGGGAAAACAGCCGGCCGCCCTTATGCCCTGGCATGTGCCAGGAGTGATATCCCCTGCCGGCAAGCTGCCGCAGGCTATCATAAATCGGTCGTTCCACAGTATATCTCCTTTTTGTTTGAAGGTTCGCATCCAGATATAACAGTAACTTTAGTATAGCATATCGCGGCCCAATAGGAAAGCAAATTTTGCTAGAAAAAATTTGCTTTCTTCTCGTACAATATAAACTTAATATTTACTTAATGAAACTTCACTCTTTATTCACATAATGCAAGTTGTTTTGTAGTATTCCCCCATTATAATAGAGTTGCTATAGATAGATTATTTTTCAGGACAAATCGTGAGGTGAATGGTATGTACGAT
>JAHZBS010000035.1:9079-15811 GCA_019423265.1 Clostridiales bacterium | reverse complement strand
TTTCGGATCTCTTGCTCCCATTATACCATATCGCTCGTGTAAACGCTATTTAATTCGGATGGTTAAACTGAACAGTTTTGTCAGCACCACAAATAGAACAATTAAATAAAGCAGGTTCACCGGAGACTGTATCCCGATAAAATTGGCAGCTAGCTCCACAATGCCAGGAAATAGAGCCAGCACAATCAGGATAAAACTTAAAAAAAACCAAAAAATGGAATCTTCAATCTTCAGCTTGTTCTTTCGAATCTGGATTAGGACAAATCCCAAATTAAATATAGCACCTGTGATTAGTAGTATTCGTAAAATTCCACTCATATCTAACTCACCTTTTATTTTGTATCAGTTTAAGCATCCTTTGAATAACAATTCAATTGCTTAGGGCGGAAACTGTCAAACCAAAGCTGAAAATCCGCAACCCTTTTATTACCAAGCATACTGCCACTTAGCGACTTTGTTTCATAAAACATAATCGCTTTTTTCAATCCATAGAACGGAACCACTGAATCAGACAGATGGAAAGGCTCATATGCAACATATAACTGATTGAACGCCCAAAAGTGAGATAGCTTGTGCCCGCAATACGCTCATCCATTTCCGCCTGTATTTCTACCACTTTTGCGCCACCTCGAATAAGCCATGCAATAGTGTCTGGCTCTGGTCCTACATTGTTTCCCCGATACATTTTCTCAATCATTGATTGACTGAAAGCACGCATACCGCTGGTGGGATCTTTGATGGTCTGTTTTGTAGTGATTTTTAATATCGCCTGAATCAGATTGGAACCCATCATACGCATAGTTTTAGGTTTTTTCTTTTCTTCAAAGCGCGAGGCAATAGCAATATCCCATCCATCTTTGATCTTTTGCTCCAGTACCGAAACATACTCTGGCCGGTGCTGTCCATCTGCATCAAACTGTATAACGCACTCGTATCCTTTTTCTCTGGCATATCGCATACCCGTCTGAAATGCCCCTGCCAAACCCAGATTTGTAGGTAGACTGATGAGATGAAAATGGCGGCATTCACACAGCGCAGCCGTCCGATCTGTACTTCCATCATTAATCACCACATAGTCATACGCTGGACATACTTCTTTTAAGTATTCGACAACACGGATGATGTTTTTCTCTTCATTATAAGCCGGGATAATAATTAGAGTTCTCACTTCCATCCTCTCCTCCTTTGGGCCTGTACTGATGTTACAATAATTAGCAAAAAGCCACTAGATCTGATAATCATAATTAAGATAAACGAAAAAGCGGCACCGTTCACACCCCAAAATTCAGTTAGCAGTGGCACAAAAAATATGGCCGCCAGAAAAGTGAGGCCGTCACTGACAAGCAACAACTTTTGTTGGCGCATCACGGTAAGCATGTAATAAAACATAATTGCCAATGCGTTTATTCCTCCCCCAACAAGAATTAATTCTAACACTCCTCTCCAAGGAGCTAAATCCAGCCCATATAAAAAGCCCAGCACTGGCGTCCCCCAAAAATAACCGAATAATAAGGCAAAACCCGTGATTGCTAAAATCCAAAGAACTAGCAAACCACCCAATCTCAAAAATGCTTTCCCTTCCCCTTGAGTCCAATACTTAGTAAGTGTGGTCAGCATAGGGCGAAAAACAAATAGACTAAACAAATTAATTACTGCAGCAGGCAGGAAAACGGCTGTCCAATGAGCATTATATTGCGGCAGATAATGGTCAATCTGCAATTTTGTGATATTCGCCAAATACATTGCAACAAAAGAACTAATGAACAGCGGGAAGCATTTTTTTAATAATTTTATCGTCTCTGAAAAATTTTTTGAGCAACGCGAATTATCAAATCGGCGGTCGATACGCCAGTCACCTAACAGCACACACAACACCGATACCAAAACGATTGCAACACAGCTTTGCGCCACCGTAGCCCCCAATAGTAGCGCCGCCGCAAAGGTTATCACAGAGCACACATTGCGTACAAATAACATTTGTCCCGCCAAATCCAACCGACCAATCTGTTGAAATCGTCCCTGAAATACATCCGATAGACAGTCTACCATCTTAAACATACACACCCAAAAAACAATCTGTGCCTTGTTTGCATCATAGCCCGCTAGTATCAAATAAATTGCAGTAAATAAAAGCATAACCGCGCAGCATAAATAACGAGCCGTGCAGTACACCGGAAAGGTGAACTCCTCGCTCAAATCCGTGGACTGAAAAGGGCGCACTTCAAACATACCAACCGTCCCTACGATAAAGCACAGTCCCAACGCCAATCCCAGCACACCACCCTCCTCGGGTCCAGAAATACGTGTAGCAATCATCGTTAACAGAACCGTAGTAGCTGCGCCGGCAATACTCCCCAGCATATTCCAAATAAAATTATTTTTTTGTATACTTTTCATTCAGCGATCCTTTGCGCAATAAACGCATAACTATTTTCATAAACTCGAGGACACTGTTCTAAAAGTGATATACACTGAGCATATTCCTCGCTGTCTTTCTGCACGACAATATACTCACCATAATCCCCGTTCAAAAACTGCTGCACCATATTTGTGGCGCCCTTAATATATGCATAATCCAATCCCTGCCGCTGATTGGTTAGCGCCTCATACCAATAATTTTCTAACCAACTACCAATATAGGGTACAAAGCCGTCGGAGCGCAGATAATTCATGTCTACTTCCTTGCAAATTTCAATTAATCCCTGATTAATTTTATGGCTTTCAATAGAATAAAAAGTTTTGTTTGTCAAATAAATTTCCGCAACTGCCGAGGACTCCGGATAGGGATTGAAAGCAATATTTTTTTGTGTAATCGCATTATCTATCCCCGTTAAAGAAAAAGCACAGGCTCCCATATAACAAGCTGCCGCCGCCACAATAAATGATCTGTGCTGTTTCAAAATCCCAATTCCCTCAATCGCCAGAAAAAGAATAACCCCCCACATCACATAATTAACTTTATAAAAATAGTACGAAGAAATAACGCCCTTCCACATAGCTAGGAACATGCCTGTCTTAAATATAAAAAAGCACCCCAAAAGGGACGTCCCCAGATCAGCTTCTCGCTTTTTGAAATGCTTCCATGCGGCATAAATTGCAAATGGTAGATACACAAAAAAATCCAACCATAGATTGCGATAGATGTATCCCTCTGCGTCCATTTTACTAATGGATGCAAGTTGCAAGCCACCTTGCAATTTGGGATAAAGCATTACAAAAACAATAGTGGAAAGCGTTGGCGGCAAGAATACACTTAGATTCAACGTAAAAAACCGACGACTTAGACGTTTTTTGCCAGAGAATAGCTTTCCTTCCTGTTTCATCCAGAGTATAAAAAACACGAACACTGCAAAGTAAACGGGCGGAGCAAACAGCGTATAGCTCAAGGATACGGCGAACAGCCCCAAACTTAGCAGCATGAGTGAAAGCTTGACAGGCAATTGCCCATCGGTCATCCGCTGTGAAACCCAGATCGTAAATAAAATCGCTGTGACAGAGATTCCTAGATATACAAAACCAAATAACATATTACTGAGTGGATAACCCAGCAAATATAAAAGTACGCTGACAGCGCCTACTCCTTTCATAAAAGCAGTTGAAAGATTTCTGCGGAGTATCCAGAAAAAAACCGCGCCTGCTATCCACAAATTCAGAACATCTTTAATGACAAAAGGAATATATACGCTAGCGCCAGACCAAATAGGAGCACACATTTCAATAAACAGTGCATTTGTAAACTGACCTATGAACATACTATTTTGGCTAGACATAACACTTTTTGCTTGAACAGCATCCATCGCCATCTGTAAATGTCTGCTTGGGTCACTGGTCGCATATACAATGCTAAACGCACCAAATCTTTGAATACTTACCAGTAATACTATTAACGTCAGCAGCCCTAACACAAAAAAGTCATATGCTTTCCAATAATAGCATTGTATCTTTTTTTCTCTCCTTTGTTTATACACCAGTAAAAGCACTGCTGCCAAATTGATTACAACAACGGTCCAAAGTGTAACAGGCACTTTAATCAACGTAAGTATACCACAGATAAAACTAATACCATACTCATAAATTAAGCAGCTAATAATCAGCCACTCGATGCCATTTAAACTTTTTGAACTCTTGAAATCACGGAACATGCAGTACAATAACGCAAAAAGAGATATAAAGTAGCTCACACTTCGCATCAACGTCATCATTTTTTACCGTGCCCCTCCTTTCTGCGTATAAGCTTCTTCATACATCAAGCAATTGCGAATATCCTGAACTAACTGTTCTGTTCTCAGTCGTGTTCCTTCATCTGTCAAATGATAGGATGTATCATATATTAATTCCGGCTCAAATAAATAGTCTGTTATCTTTGAAATCACGGGTGCATTCAGATGTTCCTGCAAATACGATTCGTAGCTTGATATCTCATTTTCATCGATTCTTTCTTTTAAAATTCCCGGAAAAGAAACCGCAACCTTTGCTCCCTGTTTTTCTGCATATTCAATAAATTGATTCACATATTCGATGGCCGCGGGATCAATTTCTCGAAAGTCCAGAGATAACTTATCCCAAATACCGTCGCCTTCCACAGGTGCAGGCAACTCTGAATTAGGTCTTGGAAAAACTACATTTCCCTTTTTGTCAAAAGCATCTCTACAATATATCCAGCCCGTATTTACTGTATATGGCTGAAACAATATCGAATCTAATTTTGTCAGCATAAACTTGGGAAAGTATTGTAATATTCTCCAATAATGCTCTGGGGAAATGTACCGATACATCGACAGCTTTTGATCAAAGGCTGTCATGACCAATTCCGGATCAAATACTGATACATTCTTCCAATTATCATATTCATATGCCAAAATCACAAGATCTCCACTATTCAAATTCGCCTTTGCCATCTCCGTCTCAAGTTTCATTCCGAAGCTTGCATGCAAAGCCAAATTCACAAACGGAACTCCCAATTCCTGCTCCGCCAACATCGAATTGATACCAATTCCACCACTAGAACCAGAAATAAATATTACTTTTGGCGATGAAGCACTCAATAGATAGTCATACTTGTCATTCAACGCCGCCTGATAGGTTTGAGCATACTGCGCCGGCAGCAATTGAATCACTCCAACGAATATCAGCACACACAACGCTATCAAACTTATTAGATAGCACACAAGTTTTTTGTAAAAATTTTTCATCATTTCCCCTGTTTTAAAATTGAAAGTAAATAAACTGTCCTATTTGTCCAAAAATACCATTTTGAATCAAATAGCAAAATATAATCAAACTGCCGCCCAACAGATAAACAGCCCCTCGAATTCTCTTAGGAATCGCAACAAACAAAGCGTTAATTCCATTGCTGGCATAATAACGGTCTTCAAACCGATCCAGCACCCATAGAAAAACGCCCCCTAGTGCAATGACACCCAAATAAAATATATTTAACGTTGGGGAGGCCATTAACGTGCCTTTCAATATCTCTGTATATTCTGCCGCAAAGTCTGTAAAAGACCATTCCTGCAACAGTCTTTGAAAAAACAGCATTGCTGTCTGTATGTTTGGCGAACGAAAAAACACCCATGCAACCGTAACCACTGCAAAAGTACTTGCTCTTGAAACAGCTTTCGACAACTTTCTTTTTTGCACTATATTCAGTATATTTTCCACCACACGTGCCACACCGTGCAATAATCCCCATATAATATAATTCCATGCAGCTCCATGCCAAATACCGCTGACCAAAAATACTATAAAAATATTAAGGTTTTTCCTTAAAAAGCTACAGCGTCCACCTCCCAATGGGAAGTAGATATAATCTCTCAGCCATGTAGAAAGCGATATATGCCATCTGTTCCAAAAGTCACGAATTGAAACCGCTCGATACGGGGCGTTGAAATTCTCTTGTATTTCAATTCCAAGGAGTCGGGCCGACCCAATTGCAATGTTGGAATACCCCGCAAAGTCACAATAGATTTGAAATGAATAAAGGATTCCTGCCGCTAAAACAGTTACTCCTCCCCATGTCTTCAAATCTTTATAAACCGCATCTATGTAAATTGTAAACATATCAGCAAACACAATTTTTTGAAGATAGCCCGTAAAAATCAGTTTTAGGCCTTCGCAAAGTTGGGTCGGATTCGGCTTGCGATGCAACGTCTTTAGCTGTGGAAGCAACGTACCAGCGCGATTGATTGGCCCAGAAACAATTTGGGGAAAAAATGCAATAAAAAGCGCGTAGTTTATCACGTTTCGTTCCGCAGAAATTTTGTGTCGGTATACATCTATCAAATATCCAACTGATTGAAACACATAAAACGAAATACCAACGGGAACAAAAATGGTATAAATATTTTCTGGAAAGGAGACGCCCAAACGGCCTAAGATTGTTTTTAAATTTTCCATCAAAAAACCGGTATATTTAAAAAAAACTAGCGTTCCAATATTAACAAAAATCGCCAACCCACAAAACCACTTTCTGGTTTTGGAGCCGCTTTTCTCTACAATCAATCCCCCTATAAACGAAATGAGCGTCAGAATTATCAAAACCAATGCATAATATGGATTCCACATCATGTAAAAACAATAGCTGACCACTAACAGGAAATATATCTGTAAACGATGTGGAACTTTATAAAAAAACAACGTCGTCAAGAGCAAAAAAAATACATACTGCATAGAATTAGACGGCACAGCGTACACCTACCCCTTCCCTTTTGAAAAAAATTGCTTTACATCTTT
>JAHZBS010000035.1:0-9069 GCA_019423265.1 Clostridiales bacterium | reverse complement strand
TAATCCAAACAATCAACTTTTCGTTTTTCAAAATAATCTCAGTTCAATTATTTATTAACAATATTTTTTGTCGGATGCTTGCCCAAAAGCAATTTCACGGCAGCTTTTTGAGGAGATGTTTTAATATATTGATCTACCTGAAGCAATTCCGACATCTCTTTCACCGAAACCGCCGTTTTTGCCTGTCCCGTTATCATGAACAACTCCGGTACAAAACCGTCTGGCATCTGAAAATAAACCTGCGGGTCATCTTCTAGGAAAAGATACCCATTTTCATAGGCTTGTCCATTTGCGCAAATATCTTCGGGGCGGAATATATATTTTTGACCGGAAGCGTCCGTAACACTGGCCTTTAAGTTCTGAATGATCAGGCCACCATAGGAAGCCGGGTCCCATCGCAATCCGGCATTCTTTTGAACCTTGGCAATTCCTTTATAAAGAAAAGAAAATTTTCCTACACGGGAGACGCATTCCTGCACGAAACTGTTTTCCTCGCTCCATCCATTTCCGTCATCACAATACAACTTTTCATCCATGACCGGAAGCTGCTCCTGCAGCACCGCAGTATCTGCATCTTTTTTCTGTATGAGTTCCAACAGATATTTTTTATCTAGATATGCCTGATGCCCTTTACGCAATACTTCACTACCGCCTTGCGGCAGCAAAATCATCAACTGCTGGTTTCGCTCAGTAATTTTTTGATACCGGGCTCTCCAGTAATCAGCACCATGCTTTGTATAAGAATTACTTGCGTTCTTCCACAAACGATAGACCGCAGTCACCGAAGCTTCATTTTCTACCCCACAAAATGAAGCCGTTCGCAACAGAAAATCCCAGTCCTCTGTCACTTCCAGAGAGATATCAAAGCGTTGGCCCATTTTCTTATAAACATATGTCGGAAACGCCAGCGACATAAGTGGACAATAATTTGTATGCAGCTGTTTCTTCCAGCTAAAATCCGTACAAAACCTCTTGTCAAATGCACTGATTGCCCTCAGGCCAGCTTTTCCGCGCGGCGTCACGAATTTCCAATCCTGCCCAACTGCATAGGTATGCAGAATCGCTCCCGGCGCTCTTTTATAGATACGCTTAAAAGAAGATACCCAATCTGCCGTCAAAATGTCATCGTCGTCAAACACCGCAACATATTGTCCCCGCGCTTTCTCAAAACCAAAATTGATTGGCTCCGCACGCCCCCCTGTGTCTAACGGATAATACCGCAGTCTCTCCTGCATCACGGGAGGAAGCTCATCCAGAATTTGCTGTAATTTTTTTCTGTTTTCCTGCGGCACTTTATGACCTATCAAAATAACTTCGAAATCCATGTCTTCCTGCGCAGTCAGGCATAAAAAAGCCTCCCGCAACGACTGCGCACGTGTTCCCTGTGTACGCATCACAACCGTCAAGAACGGGGACGAGTTTTCTACATTTTCGGTCTTTTGTTCCGATGTCTCCGTCCACCGATAAAGCCGTACAAACTGCATCGTTTGCGCAGATGGAACGGTTGTTTCTGTGATTCCGCACAGGGTCTTATGCAACTGTGCACCGGGCGCCTCAAATGCATTTTCCAATACGTTTTCTTCCAGCACCTGCCCCATTATATCATCTTTTGCATACAGCTTGAAGCCAACTGCCGACAAACATTCATCCATACTTTTTTCGGTAAAGCTGGGACAGCCGCACATTTCATACAATGCATGAAAACGTTCGCCGCCCGATAGTGCCGCAAGCGCAAGCGGTACCCATCCTGCATTTCCCTCTGCCAGCAAAATCGGACACCGAAACTGTTCCGCCTTTTTTTTCAAAACTTGCGCAGTCTTTTCTGATAACCCCATACAGAATACAATAACATCCGGCTGAGTTTCTCCGTCATCTGCGGCGCAAATTCCTCCAGCCGCTTCTATCACCTGCTGCAACGCCGGATATGGTTTCATCAAGAGAACCTTTCCCAGCAGGCCCTCATTTTGAAGCAGCCGAACAATGTGGCGCTCCGTTTTTTCACTTTCATAAATTGCCATGCTGTTCTCCTACCCCATTTTGAAGCGTGAATGTCCGTAATCGTCTCCTACGAACTCCGCTACTTTGTGCTCCGGATCTAGTGGAACTGGTAATGTTCCTTCCTTTTCACGCTTATGAAATTCTTTTAAAACTTCCGCTTCGATTTCTCCATTACTATCTTCAAACTGCTTTATCAGTTTTTCTACACGTTTGGGATTTGACCATTTGTAAGCCATAAACAATGCCGCTTCCGCGGAATAATATCGTTCTGCATTGGTTGGCTGCCATTCCGCGTTTGCAGAAACTCTTTTGTCATGAAAGGCCACTGCCGAAGGAACATATACTACCTTATACCCGGCCAGACGAACCATCCAGGAAAAGTCCAAATCATCGCAATACATAAAAAAAGTATTTTCGTCGAAGCCGGACACCTTGTCAAATACCTCGCGCTTAATCATGGTGCACGCAGTACTCGCCCAACTGGTCTCTCCTGTATCCTCATCGTATTCTTTGTGGTGCTCGATCGGCGTTTGCCTCGCCTCTGTTATACCGACACCCTCATCTTTAAACGGTTGCAACAGCTGTGCGAATATCCTGGGATTGACGATGATATCGGGATTCATGATCATAATGTAATCACTTGTCCCTTGCTTCGCCATTCTGTTATGCCCTTTGGCCGTTCCTGTATTCTCATTGAAAAATTCGTATCGGAGTGACAAACGATCAAATTTGCTATTCAGTTCTGTGATTTCTTCCTCTGAAAAGAGAGCAGCAGGCGAGGCATCGCCCCAAATCAACACGGCATCCCTGACGCACTGATTTGTTTCTCCATCTACGCGCATGGCATTTTGTAGATTTTCCAGCGTACGTACAAGTGCTGTCTTTTGGTTGTTGAACAGCACTGACTGGATTTGTACAGTTACACTCAAGACTTCCGCTCCTCTGCTTTTAATATCGACTGAATCGTTTTGGCATCTCCCCATACACCGGGAGAGTCATACGGACGGTCTGGAAATGCGCCGTATTCCAGCTCAATATCAAAATGGTTTGCTCTAATATACCACTCCACCTGGTTCGCTAGTGTTTTCGGTTCTCCTGTACAGACGTTGATGACACCATTTTCCTTTTCCTGCAGCGTAGCCGCCGCAATCTGCCGTGCCAATTCCTCCACATGGATAAAATCATACTTGTTTTTCCCGCTTGTAAATGGGAACGTCTTTTTCCCATCTGAAACGGCCTGCGTCAGCTTTGCAAAAATAGAAGAACCGTGTGTGTCATCACCATAAATATAATAGGCGCGCAACCACCGAAGGGCTATCGATTTATTCTGTGCATACAGCAGCAGAGACTGCCTCAGAGCATTTTTGGCAATTCCGTATTGGCTTTGCGGCATGCAAGGCGTAGAAGCTGTAATTGCGCCTTCCCAATATCCTACTTCATGCATGCTTCCCATGACAGACAGAACTGGAAGTCCGCCGTCAATCATCCGATTTAAAAACATGACATGCTTAGAAAGATCCTCCATATGTGCGGGGGAATTATGAATAAAACCATCCCGCCAAGCAAGATGCACCAATACATCTGGCTTTCCCAACTGCTCGTAAATGTTGGGAGCTCCACTGAAAATCGGGATGTCCGTAAACTCTGCCCGATCATCGATTCCTTTTTTTATAAAATCGGACGCAACTACGCGACAACCGCGATCCAAAAATTCTTTAACGACATGGTGCCCGATATATCCGCCCGCACCAGTAATCAAAACTGTTTTTTGATTCATATCACTCGTCTCCGTTTTTCTCTCCATGATTTATTTTCTCCTCCAGCCCAGCTGAAAGCGGTGCAATTGTTTTTTTTCGAAGGATCGTAATCGCGCTTTTCACCGGGCTTTTTTTCAAATTTTCCTCAAGTTCCCATAAACACTTTTTTTGCTCAACAATTTTTGTTTTCAGACATTCGTTTTCCTGAATAAATTCTTTTTTCTCGGAGGCCCACGTCTTTCTTTCTTCTGCAATTCCGCTCTTTTGTTCTTGAATATCTCCTTCAAGTTTTTTTTGCCACCTGTCTTTTTCGACAACCTGCGTCTCCAGCTTCTGAATCCACTGATCTTTTTCGGCAATTCTCTGTTCCATATCCTGTATTGTTTGATTTTTTTTCTCGTTCAGCGAATCGCTCCAACTCTTTATTTTTTGAATTTCCTTCCATAAGATGTCATTGGCATACCACATTGCAGCAGTCTGTTGCAACATATAGTAAAATCGCCCCTGAAATTCCATGTTCCGGCCCGCTTTTGTTCGCTCCTCTATAAAATCCTTCATCAGGGACGCTAAAGTATCGTTGACATTACGAGACTGCTGTGTAGGATATCCAAATGGATCGAATCCCTGTTCGTACAAAATCGCGCTCCATCGTGTTTTTTGGGGTTCAGTCAACACTTCCTGCGATATACCTCTACAGACCAGATAATAATCTAAATTCTTATTGTATATTTCTATTTCCGAAGGAGCTTCAATACGCCAGCGCAGATATTGCATGTCATATAAAAATTCTCTAGGAACATAAAAGCCCATTGCAACAAACGCGACAAACCAAGCATCGCTTTCCACGCTGCTTTTGGGATAATTGAGGTCATGCATCCCCTTGAATTGATACAAACCTTTTTCAACACAATACATCTGCCGTCCATACAAAAGCGCTTCATACGCCATATTGGAAGCACGCGTAATAATGCATTCACATTTTGCAATAAAGTCACATGCAAACTCACTGGAATCCGGTCGTGTTCCGAAAGTATCAATCGTGCTGCCCGGAACGCCTCGTGTTAATATACTTTCCAGCGGGAAATTACGGACTGCCATTGCAATTAAGTCCTCATTTCTTGTATGCGATTCGGGGAGCATCAAATCTGCAATCCCGCTTTGAAGAGCTACACCGCATTGATATTCCGGGGAAAGTTCCACTAAATTCACTTTATTTTTGTGAGCAGGCTCCAACATCAAAGCCAATATTTCTTTTGCCGACAGAAGTCTTTCTGGCTGGAGTTCTTTCTTGTGCTCGCAAAACGTACGAAATCTCTGTTCAAGGCCGCAATTTGTAAAAAAGCCATAGGTGTCCAAATAAATCGTATTACGGTAAACAGGGCCGCGGAATGCTCCGGCATCGTAGTAAAATATTGTTACATTATGTTTTTTCGCAATTATATCCACGCTGTGAAACTGTCGAAACATAATCAGCGCTTCCACCCGTTCGCCCGAATTCCTTTGCAATTCAGAAAATGTGGCCTCTAACCACTCTTCCCACGGAATATACCGCTGCTTCACAAGAAAAGCTGTCATGTTAGACAAAGAGCCTGTTTGCAGAAACAGAGGCTCGAACAGTTTTTCTGGCAGCACACAAAACCGCACACGGTCCATTTCCTGCTGTGTTATGGAATGGGAAACAATCAGTTCTCCCTCCACTTCCCCTCTTCCTTGTTTTTTCCATTCGGAAAGAGGACAAATGTACTCTTCTTGCGCAATGACCGTGCCAAACGATTCTTTGCTTTGCATTTTTACAAATTCTAAAAACTCATATAACCAACGCGCTTTATTTCCCGGCGCGGGGTCAAAAATGAAAGGTATTATCATATTTTTCTCTTTCGTTTTACAGATAATGGCTCACTTTACTAATTCAAATCTATTATAAATACGCTGTTTCTAACTTTCTGCCGTCTTCCCGTCCCGTCGGAAAGCTCTTGCTACTGAGAGGGACTTAATCAGCCTCATGCTACAAACTTTTCAAATCATCTACACAATATGGGTCAATTTGAGAAACACTTTCATCCATATCCAGCCACGCACGGGCGCAGGCAAGATCCAGTCCATCGTCAATATCAATGCTGGTGCGTTTATCTAAAATATATCTATAAGGATTCGGCCCATGAAAATAATTCCATTCTATCATTTTTTTTCTTGGTGCAAGCAGGATGCCATCTGTCACAAAATAAAGCGGCTTGAGCTGCTGAGACGGAACATGCTTAATCCCCAGCTCATAATTCACCGGGCCGTTATCATCCCAAAGATAACGACGGAATTGCTCCATTGATACCAGAGAATCATATCCATTTTTCAGGGCATCGCTTTTATATAGACGAATTGCCTCGCGATAATGTTTCGGAAAAACCAGAGGCGCTGTGCAAGTCGCCCACAAAATATCTTCACCTGAAACATTTTCACAAATATGCGCAACAACTTCCCCAAATGTCTTAGATTTTTCATCACAAAATTCCAGCGTCCTTTTATGCGTTTTTACTCCCTGAGAAACCGCCATTTCGAGCATCTTGTCTGAATCAGAAGAGACCACAATGGTTTCTATTTCCTTTACCTGTTTTAGCTGGTTCAGCTTATTAATCAGCAAATTTGTGCCTGCAAAGGGCGCCACATTTTTATTTTTGAGCCTACGGCTCCCTTCACGCACGGGGACAACTGCGGTAATTCCCAAATTAGATACACCTCTTTCTTTTCTGTCTCTCTCTTATTTTTTTATCCGCTTTAATATGTTTTTGATACACACCACAAACCGCCAGCAAACTGATTCTTCCACCTGTATGCAATAAGCATACAGGTCTTCTGCCGATGCCGCTTCAAAATCGACCGATTCTGGACCAGCCAGTTTCCGTAAGCCTGCGCCAAGCGTCCGCAATATGCGGCGTAAGATATGAGTAGCCCGCCATGTTGCGGAATTTGTCAGACCGATCGCCTTTATCCTCCAGGCCTCCCGATCCAGCCCTTCGTTGTTTTTTTTCGGCTGCCAAAACAATCCGTATACATCCTGTGCAGACAGCGGCAGTGTATATGCCGCCATTTTTTGAAACAGCCGGCCACGATAAGCCGCAATCTCGGCATCTCGTTTTGCAAATGCCGCTTCATCCGCCGGTACACGGAAAATACTGGTTGCCTTCTCTATGCCCCAAACAGGACTCTGGCAAATCATGCGCATCCACAAATCCCAGTCTTCTAAAGCATCCAACCCCGGGTCAAGCCCCCCGCAGCTCTGGTAAAGCTCCTTCCGAAAGACAACAGCTTGGATTGGAACAGGGTTGTCCGCCAAAAAATCTATAGGGCGGAGCGAGTCTTTTCCCACGTTTCTCTTCGATACAAATTCCATCCGCTGTGCAGAACGGCACCGCCCTTCCACAGCCATCGCGCACCAAAAGCCAGATTCCGGATGTTTTTCGATGGCATGCGCCATTACTTCCAGATGATCGGCAAAAAAATAATCGTCATCATCCAGAAAGCATACATACTCTGTCTTTGCCCGTGCAACGCCCTCATTTCCAGCACGGCACCGGCCCCACCGAGCTTTTGCGGCCAAATAGGTTATATCCAGCCATGCTCGCGCCTCATCTACGACACTTTCCGCCTGCGGAACTTCGCCATCCTCGACCACAACTACTTTGAAAAAAGGATATGTCTGGTTGCGAAGGCTTTCCAGTGTAAAACGCAAAACTTCCGGCCTTTGGTAGGTGCGGATAACGACTGTAAATTCAACGTTCTTTTTCGGAAGCTGGTTCTGATAAAAAGCTCCCGCACGGGCAAACTCATAATCCAATCCTATAAACAGCGGCACAAAACCACTGCTCAACACGGTGCTCTTATAAAATTCCCTGTATTCGCTCCTCTTTGCATCAATGCGTTTTTCTTCCGCTTCCCATTTTGCTTTTATATCTTTTTTTATATGCGCCTGTGCTGCTTTCAGCAATTTCTTTCCGTCGCCGATCTGCTTTTGAGTCCCGTATTTATACAATAATACAAGGTTTCCAGACATACTGCCTATGATCTGCGCAGGTTTTTCTTCTCCGGGTTTTTGATAGGCATAATGCCATGTGATTGCCGCCGGTACATATTGCAGCCTGTAGCCCAGCGCACGGATGTGCCAGGAAAGATCGACATCCTCTCCGTACATGAAAATGCTCTCGTCAAAACCGCCCGTTTCTTCAAAAACACTGCGTTTCAGAACAAAACAGGCTCCGCTGATCCATGAGGTTTCCAATGTGACAGGGTCGTAGTACTTGGGATGCTCATAGGGAAACTGCCTCAGTTCGAAAGCAGCGGTTTGGGAGGAAGCCTTCCGAATCGCTGCTTCAAGTTTCAAAAATGCATCCGGGAATATTTCCGTATCTATGTTATAGAAAAAAATGAAATCTCCTTTTCCCGCGCGTGCCGCCGCATTGCTCCCTTTTCCAAAGCCCCCGTTTTCAGGCTGCCGCAAAATCTCAAACAAGCCAAAGCGGTCTGCATACATTTCTTTTTGTCGCTCCAATACCAGTATGGTATCATCTGTGGAACTGTTATCAGCAAAGTACAGATTAATACATTTTAAATCATACTCAGCTTTTGCAAGCGCACGAACACAGGCTGGAATCCACTTTGCCGAATTATATGTCACCATGCAAACATCAAATGTCATATTTCTTCTCCCGGAGATTTCTAATCACGGCTTTTCGCAGTGATATTATATTATAGCATTTCACAGAAAAAATGGAAAGCGTTTACACGTTGAGAAGCCTGTTTTAAAGGTTGTAACCCCAAACCACTTTCGCTGAAAGCGGGCGTCGCATGTGATTTTTCGCTTTCCCTGTATCGGATTTACTGTTTTCTGTGGATTTTTTGTAAAATATTGATATACTATCTTAAGCAGCACTTTAATGCCGAAAGGATGGATGGCGTGAGAGTCAAGTTTACACACAACAAATTTCGAATCGTTGCAGCAACTTTGACGTGTCTCATTTTTCTTTTCCAACTGCCACAGATGTTTTTTCCCGCCGAGACCAGCAAGACGGGTGAATACAGTTCAACCTATACCGCCGCAGAAGCCGCCGCCTCCTGGGAAGCTGTTTTAAACGCTCAGCCGGATGCTACCCATGAAGAGCTGCTTTTGATGGAACAAAGCTTTTCCGCTTTGATCCGCCGCCCCCAAACACTGGAAATTCGTCTTCGGCCAGTTTATCCGCTTGAAAACAACGAGCTCTATGCCCTGCTCTATGACCCACGCGGAAATATCCTCATGCAGTCGGTGCTGCCTACTGATGAGCTT
>JAHZBS010000349.1 GCA_019423265.1 Clostridiales bacterium | reverse complement strand
CAAAATCCGCCGTCAAAATTTCGCGGCGCTCCGTTTTGGGCATGGAACTGTAAGCTGGACAAGGAGCTGATGACGCGGGAAGTGGACTATTTCAAAGAGATGGGGCTGGGCGGCTTTCACATGCATTGCCGCACAGGGATGGACACGCCCTATCTGAGCGATGAGTTCATGGATATCGTGCGGGCGGTGGTGCAGAAGGCGGAGAAGGAGAATATGCTGGCCTGGCTTTATGACGAAGACCGGTGGCCTTCCGGCTTCGCCGGCGGCCTGGTCACCAAGGATGAGCAGTACCGCAGCCGGTATCTGGTTTTCACGCCGGTGAATCAGGATACGCGCAATGACAACAGCCAGATCCTGACATCTGGGATGAGGACTATGTCCAGCGGACATGGAACCCTGCTAGCGCGTTTCGACGTACAGCTGGAGGATGGGTTTCTCAAGGGGTACCGCCGGCTCAGGGATGGGGAAGACGGCGAGAATGTCTGGTATGCCTATATGGAAATCTCACTGCCCAGTCCCTGGTGGAACAATTATACCTACTTGGATACGCTGAATCCCAAGGCGGTGGAGCGATTCGTGGAGGTGACCCACGAGCGGTATAAGGAGGCGGTAGGCGACTATTTCGGCACCGTGATCCCGGCGATCTTTACGGATGAACCCCAATTTGCCCACAAGACGACTCTCGGGTTTGCCGGGGAGAAAAAGGAAGTGATTCTCCCGTACACGGATGATATTCCCGATAGCTATCGGGACCAGTACGGCGAGGAGTTCTTTGATACGCTGCCGGAGCTATTTTGGGAGCTACCCGGCGGAAAGATTTCCGTGGCCCGCTACCGGTACCACGACCACATAGCGGAGCGCTTTTCCAGCGCATTTGCCGACACGGTTGGAGGATGGTGCCGGAGGAACGGCCTGGAATTGACGGGACATCTGATGGAGGAACCGACGCTGGAATCTCAGACCCACGCTCTCGGGGAGGCCATGCGGTCCTACCGCAATTTCCAGAGGCCGGGCATCGATATGCTGTGTGACAACCGGGAGTATTCCACGGCGAAACAGTGCCAGAGCGCTGTCCATCAGTACGGCTACGCCGGCATGACCAGCGAGCTGTACGGTGTTACCAACTGGGATTTTGATTTCCGCGGCCACAAGCTTCAGGGGGACTGGCAGGCGGCCCTTGGCGTCACCACCCGGGTTCACCATTTGTCCTGGACGAGCATGGCGGGGGAAGCGAAGCGGGACTACCCGGCGTCCATTTTCTACCAGTCGCCGTGGTATAAGGAATATCCGCTTATTGAGGATCACTTTGCCAGAGTCAACACAGCGTTGACAAGCGGGAAACCGGATGTTAAAATCGGGGTGATCCATCCCATTGAGAGCTACTGGCTGTACTGGGGGCCGAAGGAGCAGACGGCGGCCAAGCGCCAGCAGTTGGAGCAGCAATTTTCCCAGGTTATCGAATGGCTTCTGTTTGGCCTTCAGGATTTTGATTTTATTGCGGAATCCCTGCTGCCATCCCAGCAGCCGGAATTGATGGAGGGCAAGACCTTTGCGGTGGGCGAGATGGCCTACGATGTGGTCATCGTGCCGGCCTGCATCACGCTGCGGTCAACGACTGTCCAGCGGCTCCAAGCTTTCGCCGAGGCGGGCGGAAAGGTGATCTTCATGGGCGAACCTGCCAAATATATGGATGCGGTTCCGTCCATGATCCCCGCGCAGATGGCCGCCCAAGCGGTGTACATTCCTTTTGACCGGACAGCGCTGATGGAGGCATTGGAGCCGGTGCGGCAGCTGGATATCCGGACTGTCAGCGGAGCCAGGTCCGCCTCATATATCTACCAGATGCGGGCGGATGCAGATGGGAAGTGGCTGTTCATCGCAAACGGTAAAAAGGCGGTGAAACCTGACAAGCCGGTTGCCAGCAGGATCCACATTGTGTTGAATGGTTTGTATGCGCTGGAGGAATATGATACACTCCGCGGCACCCATCACGCCGTCGCCGCCGGCTATGAGAATGGCAAGACGGAGCTGATCCGGGATCTCTATGAGCACGATAGCCTGCTGCTCCGCTTAGAGCCTGTGACCAAGGCGGCGGATTGCCCAGCGCCAATCCCGACAGAGGACCGGTGGACGCGCCTGGAAAAAGTGTGGGGCCCCGTGCCGGTAACCTTGTCGGAGCCAAACGTTCTGCTGCTTGACATGGCGGAATACTCTCTGGACCAGGAAGAGTGGCGGGATACGGAGGAAGTGCTCAGAATCGACAATCTTTTGCGGGCGCGGCTGGGCTATCCGCTGAAGATGGAGGCCTTCGCCCAGCCCTGGTCTGTGGAGAAAACGC
>JAHZBS010000348.1 GCA_019423265.1 Clostridiales bacterium | reverse complement strand
CAATGCCTCCTTAAGTGCTGGATAGATTCTTTCTTCTGTCTATCATACAACGTATGGCGCGCGCATGTCAATATCAATTGGCAAAAAACCTCGAATTTCCGTCGCCGTTTCGCCGGCATCCATTCCTCCGCGGGCGGAATCATCCCCGCATCGTCAGCTGGGCAAATTTGGCTAGATCCTTAGGCCGGTACGCCCGAAAGATCTCGGCAACCTGCCGGTCAAAAGCCTGTGGATCGAAAGGCCTCGCTTCCTCCTCCTCCAGCATTCTGCGCAGTTCCCGGGAAAAGCGGGTGTTCATGCGAATGAGGCGGTGTGCTGCCAGAGTGTTATCCACACAATCCACCAAAAACGCATCCAGAGAATACCCCTGCCCCTCCTCAAGATCGGGCAGCGCCTTCTTTCTGTCCGTCAAATGAGTGCTGTAGGCGGCGTCTGCCCAATTCAGGGACCCAATCTTGGACAAAAATAGCAGCACACCTCGCATATCCGCCACCGCCAGCTCAACCTTTCCGCTGGCAAATTCCGCAATCTCTTCCTCCGTCGGCCTTTGATACCGATAGATCAACATCATCGTATACGGCTCCACTGAGAAAACCGCTCCCTCTTCGTCAACCTTTGGCAGCGGAAAGGGCTGCCCCACTTGAAATTCCTGCACCTTCGTCACCTCATAATCGTCTGTTCTCGACCTGGTCCAACCCCGATCATCGTCACCGGAATCTGACAGATCTCCTCAACTCTCCCAATAAACCGTCTTGCCGCCTCTGGCAGCTCCTCATAGGTCTTGCAAAAGTCAAGCTTTCCCCAGCCCTCGAATTCCTCATATATTGGCTCGCAATCTGCCAGCTCTTCCAGGCTGGCGGGAAAGTCGAATATCGTGTTCCCCTCACTTCTATATCCTGTGCAGAGCTTCACCACCGGCATATTGGCGCATACATCTAATTTGTTGAGCGCTATGGACTCTAGGCCGTTGGTCCGCACGGCCAGACGTCCCATTACGCCGTCAAACCAACCGACCCGGCGGGCAAGGCCCGTGGACGGCTCATATTCATTGCCCCGGTCGCGGAGCTCCTGGCCTTCTCCGCCAAATAGCTCCGTGGGAAAGGGACCTCCGCCGACTCTCGTGATATAGGCCTTCATGACGCCAAGGGTATGATGAATCATTGCCGGTCCAATGCCAGCCCCGGTACACACGCCTCCCGCCGCTGAGTGAGATGACGTCACATAAGGGTACGTCCCCATCCCCACGTCCAGCAGCGCAGCCTGGGCGCCTTCGAAGATCACCGTCTGCCCACTCTGAATCGCCGTATGCACCAGCAAGCTGGCATCGGCCATATAGGGTTTCAGGGCGCTTCCATATTGCAGATATTGTTCCACAACCGCATCCGCGTCCACGGTTTCAATCCCGCCATAGACTTTGGTGATGTAGCGGTTTTTAATCTTTACATTTTCTTTGACTTTATGGGCAAACTCATCGGGGTGTAGAAGATCGCATACGCGAAGTCCAATGCGCTCCACCTTGTCCATATAACAGGGTCCGATGCCTCTGCGCGGCGTTCCCAGATCCTCACGCCCCCTGGCCGCCTCCATCAGGGTATCTAAAATCTTGTGGTAGGGCATCACCAGATGAGCCCGAAGGCTGATCCGCAGATTCGCAAGGCTGACGCCCCGCTCTTCCAGCTGCCGCATCTCCGCAAGCAGATCCTGCGGATCGATGGCCGTGCCATTCCCGAGGACACATGTTACATCCGGGTACAGAATCCCCGACGGGATCAGTCGAAACTGATAGATCTGATCCTGCACGGCCACTGTGTGTCCCGCGTTATTGCCGCCTGCCGTGCGAACGACAACCTGTGCAGAGCTTGCCAACCTGTCGATTATTTTCGCCTTTCCCTCGTCGCCCCATTGAGCTCCGACTATAGCCGTACTCGCCATCCTCAACACCTCCGCATTCTCGATATCGGCCCACAAAACCACTTTCATGGATTGGTTTTAATCATACTACAAAGTGATTTGGAAATCAAGTGATTCTTTCCCCCTCGACGGCATTCGCCTCTCAGAGCGGTGCCGCGCTTCGTTTTTTCAAGATAAGTTCAGAAAAATGACACAAATTCACTATTTACAAACACCTATAAACCCAGTATAATACAGTAAAGAAAAGGTATATTTTTCTTTCCCGGCGTAACTCACCTCACATAGAAAGGGTTGGTGAATATGAAAGCAGAAAGAATTAACAAGAATCAAATACGGTTTACATTAAATAAAGCGGATTTGCAGGAACGCCAGCTCAAGGTTACGGAGTTGGCCTATGGATCTGACAAGACAAAGGCGCTGTTTGACGATATGATGCATACGGCTTTGAC
>JAHZBS010000347.1 GCA_019423265.1 Clostridiales bacterium | reverse complement strand
GATTCCTCCGCGATCATAAGCGCGCTGGGATGCTCCTTAAAAATCGCCTCGTTCAGCTTCTTAAGAAAGTTGACGGCCTCCAGGTTTTCATTGCCTCCGTATTGATTGGGAATCCAAGCTCCGGCGCTCCGGCCATAATCCAAGTATAGCATACTTGCCACTGCGTCCACCCGCAAACCGTCCATGTGAAACTGGTCCAGCCAGTACATAGCGTTGGATATGAGAAAGCTCATGACCTCCGGCCGGCCATAGTCAAATACTTTTGTCCCCCACTGGGCGTGCTCGCCTTTTCTCGGGTCGGCGTATTCGTACAGAGCGCCTCCGTCAAATTCAGCCAGCCCCGACGCATCCCGCGGAAAATGAGCTGGCACCCAGTCCATAATCACACCGATGCATTGCTGGTGGCATTGATCGACAAAGTATCGGAGATCGTCCGGCGTCCCATAGCGGGACGTGGGCGCATAATATCCGATAACCTGATATCCCCACGATCCGTCAAAGGGATACTCTGCCAAGGGCATCAGCTCGATGTGAGTGTATCCCATATTCTTTACATAGGGGATCAACTCATCGGCAAGCTTTCGATAGTCATACACATTGCCATCGGCATACCGCCTCCAGGATCCGGCGTGAACTTCGTATATATTCATAGCCGATTCGTATGCCGGATGCTGACGGCAGTATTGACGCCAGAGGGCATCCTGCCAGACATACTTGTCCATATCGTATATTTTGGACGCCGTGGATGGGCGCGTCTCCATGTGAAACCCATAGGGATCGCTTTTCATCAAAACACGGCCATCCTCCGTCTCAATCCGAAATTTATAAAGGTCATATTCCCGGAAGCCCTGGGCCATCCCTTCCCAGACACCGTTGTCTGAGATCCGTCTCAGGGGAACGGAACCCTCGTCTCCCCACTGGTTGAAATCGCCCACGACCTTGACCGCTCTCGCTCTGGGCGCCCATACGCGAAATACCGTCTCCTGCCCGTTCAAGTGAGCGCCAAAAAAATCATAGGCGCGATAGTTTGTCCCCTCATGAAACAAATAAAGTGGGGGATTTCCATCGCTCTTGCTCTGCTCCTGAACGGATGTGCCCTGTATCAGATGGATTCTTTCACTCACTCTACCCCTCCATTCGATTTCTGTCACCTGGGACAAGCTCCAGCAGTGTTCTGCCCTTTGCGGATATTATACCATAGTTTCCAAAATTTTGGAACTGTCATTCTCGCTAATCCTTTGTTAATTATTCTTTACCTAGGCTTCCCAAAAGTGTCCTTCATATTCAATATATGTAGGTTGTCTGCCTCCCATACTAAAAATAAGTATACATAAAAGCCGCCGGAATATCGTCTTCCGACATTCCGGCGGCTCCCTACATTATACCTCTTCCCCGGCCAAGCGGAGAAAATCCTCCTCGCTGAGTATGGGAATCCCAAGCTCCTGCGCTTTCTTATTCTTCGACGAGCTGCTGGCCGCGTCATTGTTGATCAGATACGACGTCTTCTTGCTGACGCTGGCGACAGCCTTTCCACCGCGCCTGATGATAAATTCCACAAGCGCGTCGCGGTTTTCGAAATGCTCCAGATTTCCGGTGATGACGAAGGTTTTCCCCTCCAACGGCGTCTGCGCCCCTTCCTCGGACTCTTCCGCAGGCGCAAACCGCACATACCGCAGCAAATCTTCAATGACATCTCGATTGATTGGATTTTGGAAGTACTCATATACACGGTTTGCAATGATATCCCCAAATCCGTCGATGGAGGCCAGTTCCTCCTCCCCGGCCGCCAGGATCGCTGTCAAATCTTGCCTGTACGCCTTGCACAAAAGCCGCGCATTGGCCAACCCCACGTTCTGAATCCCCAGAGCGTTGATAAACCGGGGCAGCTCCGCATCCCGGGAATTCTCGATGGACGCGAATAGATTTTGGGCTGATTTTTCTCCGAATCCTTCCATGGACTCAATCTCCGCTCTGTGCTCCTTGAGACGGTAAATATCTCCAAAGGATTCCAGAAATCCCATCTCGATGAACTTTTCCAGGGTTGCCTCTGACAAGCCCTCAATATTCATAGCATTCCGGGTCGTAAAATGGGTAAAGGCCATGAGCAGCTTTGCCCCGCAGTTAGGATTCGTACAGTACAGCACCTTGGCCTCCCGGCCGTCGCTGACCTGCGCTGCGCCGCCGCACCGGGGACAATATTCCGGAATGACGGCTGTACCGCTGCGCGTCAGATTCTCCCCGATCTGCGGAATGATCATGTTGGCCTTATAGACCTCAATCTCATCTCCGATTCCCAGTTCTAGCTCTTCCATAATGCTGATATTGTGAATGCTAGCCCTCTGAACTGTGGTTCCCTCCAA